>JBLMZH010000041.1:0-11750 GCA_050258715.1 Acidobacteriaceae bacterium | reverse complement strand
CAAACGCACCCAAGCGTTGACCTCTGTTTCTGACGGTTCGGTCGGCTTCACCGCTGACCTGGCAGGATTAGGAAGCGGGCCGTATTATTTGTTCGTTACCAACAACAGGCAGCAGGTAAGTAGCGCTTACGCGCTTTCTGGCGGCGCGGTATCGGACACGGTTCCGCCTTCGCAAGTTGCCAGCCTCATTGCCACTGCTGTTTCGGGATCCCAAATAAATCTTGCCTGGAACGCAGCCAGCGATAATGTGGGGGTTGCGGGTTATAGAATTTTTAGGAACGGCGTTTCGATCTCAACGACAGCGACTACCAGCTACTCGGATACGGGATTGTCGCCCGCTACCGCATATACTTACTCGGTGCAGGCATATGACGCCGCTAACAACAACGGAACTCAGTCGCAAAGCGTGAGTGCGACAACATTGTCGGCGCAAGTCCCAACTATTTCATCTTTTTCTGCAAACCCGACTGCTGTCAATCCCGGGCAATCCGCGACCCTTTCGTGGGTTATTTCCGGGGCAACCCAGCTTTCGATCGATCAGGGGATAGGAATTGTGACCGGGTCTTCCCGCTCAGTGACTCCCGCAGCCACCGCTACCTATACTTTAACAGCTACCAATGCCGCGGGGAGTTCGACAAGTTCTGTGCAGTTAACAGTCAATTCAGCGCCAGCCCTTCCGGTTATTAGCTCTTTCGCCGTTTCTCCCAATTCCATCATCGAAGGATCGTCTTCGACCTTATCCTGGTCAGTGTCGGGAGCCTCAAGCGTTGCCATCGACCAGGGGATTGGAACCGTTTCATCCTCCGGCACGACAACAGTCACTCCCGGGCAAACTACGGTTTATAAAATCACCGCTTCCAATAGCGCTGGGAGCTCAATCGCTTCCGCTCAATTGAGCGTCAATGCCCCAACCATACCCAAGGACGGGACCTTGATTAAGGATGCCAATATCGCCACCGTTTATGTCATGGAATACTCTCTTAAGCGGCCTTTTTCCTCCATGAATGTATTCAGGGGCCTCGGTTACAAGACCGGTAGTATCAAGACAATCGACACTTCCGGGATTGTCATGGGCATTCCTCTCACCACCCCAAGCCAGCGTCATGTTCGAGGCACGAATGTTGTCTCCAATAAAACCATCTACTTCCTGGGGAAAGACCTCCGCTATCCTTTCCCCTCAAAGAGCGTATATTTTTCCTGGGGCTGCTCATTCTCGGAAGTTGTAGAAGCCAATTCCTACGACCTTTCCATGGGAATCGGTCCTGTGATCAGCCAGAATACGGGTTCTGTGCAAGGAGCCGTTACTTTTGCCGAGGGCAGTTTGGTTAAAGGTTCTTTCGATACCGTTTATCTTTTTGAGGGCGGACTGCTGAAGCCTTTCACTTCCGAGGCCAGCTTTTTGGCCAGAGGTTATTCATTCGACAGGGTCGTTTCGGTCCTCGATGATGAGCTTGGCGGATTCCGAAAAGGGAACGAAATCAAGTGAAGGCAATTTAAAGCCCAACATCGTTCGAATAAAGCAGGTTGCGCGTAAAGCGTGACCTGCTTTTTTTAAAGCTCTAAGTTCTAAATTCTAAATTCTAAACAAGTTCAAAATTCAAATGTTTTAATGTTCTAAACCCATTGTTTTGAACTTTGAATTTTGATCATTGGAATTTGTTTAGGATTTAGAAGCACCAATGCTCCCAACACTCCCATCCTGTACGGCGTCAGCTGGAGCAATCAGCCGCAAACACGTAGTTTGCGGCTTTCTTTTGTTTGCTGTCCTCGCGAAAGCGGGAATCTATTCATTGGACCGCTAATAATCTTGACTTTGCTCTCGTTTTTTGGTAGCCTTTATGATCAAAATCAAAAGCGGGACTTGTACATATAGGAGGTTCGAATGAGCAACGACGAGAAAACGGAAGACAACCGGCACCCTTCTGTCAGGCAGAAGGAAGCAAAGGACCAGGACCACTGCGTATGCTGTGGGGCTCCAAGGGTGAAGGGCGGTTCGGCCAACTGTTGGAAATGCGGCGCTTACATTGGTTTCTACCAAGGTGAGGCCAGTGCGGTGTCAGAGATCCTGAAGGATTGGACTTGCTGACAACGCACGTCGAGAACGGGGTAGAAGCAGGTTGCGCGCAATGCGTGACCTGCTTTTCGTTTTTTAAAAATATAAATTCAAACTTTTAACCCATTTTTTGCCTTGACTGCTTAATGCATATATTGTAAAATTCGTGATTAGCACATTTCGTTGGGTAAGGAGGGACAATAAGTGTCAAGCAACAAGCAAGAAGGATCACCGCCGTCGGAAGCAGAGGTCGTCATCGGCGAGATTTGTCGTGAAAGAAAGCCGCCCTACGTGGTGGCTTACACGACCAGCAACGGCGACTTCCCCAAAGGGACGTCCATCACTTTCGCCCTGACCTACTGGGCGGGAAAGATGGACCCTATCAAGGGACAGGTTGTCGTTGTCAGCAACATCCAGAAGTTCGCCAAGGGTTGGCGGGCATTCGGAGCCCGTCCTGTCATGGCAGCAGCAACAAGCAAGAAGCAAGAAGCCGGAGGTGAATCGTGAACAAGGTTTCCTTCAAAGGGAGCGGAGAAGAGTGCTTGCGGCATTACGCGAAGCATTTTTGGCCGCCAAAAGGAGCGAAGAACGCGGCGAGGTCAAAACAGCCGATGGCGGATTTTCTGGGAGTCGGCACCGACACGGTCACATCCTGGCTGTCAGATCGGAACAAGCCGCTTGGCGAACCGCTGGTGAGGCTCCAATTCTTCCTCGAAGCGGTTGGCTACGAAGTTGCCGAGCTGGCGAACCTTCGCATCATCAGGCCACTCAACTATAGGCTGGCAGAAATGCTGGCTTACGGCGTCCTGCCGATGGATGAGGCAATCAAGGAACTCGATTTCACTGACAGTCACTCTGTTTTGCGGCTCTCCCACGGGACTTCAAATACGAGTTCCAATCGGGAAAAGAAGATCCAAGCGCTCTACGAAAAGCACAAGTCAGCGCTGGCTGAAGCCAAAGCCCAGTTGATGAAGCGGGTGGGCGGGTTCGAACAGGTCAGCGTTCAAGCGCTTCCCGTCAGAACGAATCCGGCAGAGGGTCAAGTCGACGACGAATCGATTTCGATCCTGGCCCATTTCGTCCTGGCAATCACGCCGCTGTTGGAGAAAGCGGTCACGGACACGACGCGTGAGCAGAGGAACAAGCTGCGTTCCCTTACGGGTAGCGACGGCATGTTCCGGCTCTCAAAAGCCTCCAGCCGCCTCTGCAGCGAAAAGGCGCGCGAAATCGTGAGCAACGAGCGATAACAGCAAGAAGCAAGAAGGAGTCAGCGATGAACAAGAGCCCATTCGGCTTCCATGAGGGCGAAGCCCTGCTGAAACTGGCCGGCTACTACCCGAGGATCATTGACGTGCTGTTCGAGACGGTGCAGAACTGCATCGACAAGGCGGCCGAAAGGATCATGATTACCGTGAACCAGAAATCCCGCACCATCTCGGTCCGGGACGACGGTGAAGGCGTGACCCAGGCCGAATTCGAGAGGGCACTGACCAGCGTGTCATCGACGATCAAGAAGCATGACAAGCTGGGGCGTTTCGGACTCGGTCTCATCTCGCCGCTCGGCAAGTGCGTGAGGTTCACGTTCACGTCCACCCCCAGGCGCGAACCCCGGAATTACTTGGAGTGGTGCTTCGTCACGGAAGATCTCCGGGCGCAGGACAAGATTTCCGGCATTCCGATGAGGACGCGGCCGGAACTCCAGTTCATGCGCGGAGAGAATCTCCAGCAGAAGACGGCGCATGGCAAAGTCCTCAACTGTGTATCCTGGCGAACCGAGGTCCGGATCGAGAGCTACACTCCGGACCGGCAGATCAACAAGGTGACGTTCGACTCGCTTCGCGAAGGGATCCTCGAGCGGTTCGGAACCGCGATGCGCCGGAAGAAGACGATCGTCATCGTGACCATCACCGACGAGGATGGTTCCCGAACCAGTCAGGAAATCCGAGCCAAGGAGTTCGAGGGCAACCGCTTGCCGGAAGAGGAATACCGGGAACACGACTCCGGCAAGACGATCTTCAAGCTCTTTCTGGCCAAGAAAACGGCCAAGGGACGCCGAGGCAAGGTCCTGATCGGGGAAGCCAGCAACGACTACAGGCTCGATTTCGCGACTTTCAACCGGTCGCTGCCCGAGGTTTGCCAGCTCTCGGACGAGCTGGTTGCAGCCTTGAAGTCGGGCTTCTTCGAAGGTGAGATCCTGAACTCCAAGGTCAAGCTCCACGCCGGCCGAAAAGGCTTCGAGGCCAACGATGCGCTGGCGGGGTTGTGCAGCACGATCGAGGAGTGGTTCAAGAAGCACGGGCAGGATCACTTCAAGGAAGCCCAGGAGCAGCGCCAGGAGGAGCGCTACCAAATGCTGGGTGTGCGCTCCATGCGCGTGATCGAGGAGCTTCTCAAGCATCCGACGTTCGAAGTTCTCCTCAAAGCCATTGGTTCCTTCAGGAAGGGGTCGATTGGCGAGGGGCACGTCGAACACAAGGGCAAGGAGAGCCCGATCACCGCAATCTCCGTCACGGCCAGCGCTGGCCAGGAGGCCGGTGGCGAAGGAGATTCGGAGCCCCGGACAAAGTCCGAGCCCGAAATCGAAAAGATCGGCCATCATCCCTTGACCGTCGTCGGTCCAAGGGGGAGCCGAAGGGTCGTGGTCAAGTCGAACAGCCTCGGGCTGCAGCTCATGCACGACGCCATGCAGGGGAGCGACTGCCTCTGGGCCTTGGACGACGAAACCGGCCTTTTGAAGATCAACGTTCTCCATCCGCTCTGGCGGCAGTGCGAGGAGCACAGCGACAAGACCCTGATGCGATTCCAGGAGTACCTGATGCTCCAGGCGCTGGAACTCAAGGCCGCGCCGGCAGACTGGTCCAGTTTCGCCCGGCTTGTGCTTGACGAACTCAACGGACCTTACGTTTACATGTTGATCAACGCGGACGTGCTGGCAGGCAGGGTGCCAACCCGGCCGAAGCAAGCCGTGAAGATCAGCAAGGCTCCAGCCAGACCGAAACTCGCCAAGGCGAGAAGGTAGGCAGCGAGTCCTTTCCGTGAGCCCTACGCATGCAATTTATGCGTAGGGCTTTTTTTAACCCAAACGATTTTTCCGCGCTCGCAGAAAAGCCGTTGCTTATTTGGACTACATTGTTGTATTGTATTGATATAATAGCCGAAATTAAAGATAGTTTATGAATAAAGAAATAGAAATAAAATGTAAAAGTTGTGGAGCAGTCTTGCTTATGCTAGCTTATTACATTCCCGCCTCCGTTTTCTATAAATGTGGGAATTGCGAACATGAAGATGTGGTACATTTACCACATCAAATGTTTGTGACTGTTGCCAATCCTGCAGGCTCTGTAATTACGATTGTCAGCGCTTCTCCTTCGCCATCTCCTAGTCCTTCTTTACCTCCCGAAGGGACAAATTAATCGCCATCATGGCGATTTTTTGTTATGCTAAAAATTGTTAGGTTGATAATCTTGAGAAATATGGAAAGATGTGTATATTGTTTGTCAGAATTGAATAAACAAAATCGAACGAAAGATCACATCTTTCCTTCTTCTTGGTTTCCGGATGGTACTCCTGAATCAATCCAAAGATGGACTGTTCCTTGCTGTATCGGATGTAATAAATATTTAAAGATGATTGAGGAGGTTTTGTTTCTGAGGTGGGGAATGGGGGTCGATCCTAAAGAACCAGCTTCAAAAGGAATTAGAGAGAGGGTTGAAAAAACCCTCAGCATTTCTGATACTACCAATTATTTTGTAAAGCAAATTCGAAAAAGAGCATTGAAAAAAGTTCTTAGGGACTTCGTTACTTATAAACCCGAACAAACTATAAAAGGGCTCGCTCCAAAAGAAGGGGTGAGGGGCACAACAGCGGTGCAAACATCGAATAAAGCATTAAACAAATTTGCAGAAAAAGTAATTAAAGGATTGGAGTATAAATTATTAAATCGGTTTGTTGAAAGAGACCGAAAAGTACAAATATATTATGCTTATGCAGTTCAGCCAAAGATGGATCAATATTTTGAAAAATGGGCTATGTTAATGATTCCAACATTGGAAAGGATATCTCTGGGTCTTGGATTTGTTGCCGAATACGCTGTTAATAAGGATTTCCCGCAACAAGTTTTATATAAAGTTAAAATTTGGAATCATATTGAATTTTGGGGTTTAGTATTTTAATAACTTTACTCTTATGAATAAATCTTAAATAATAATTATGAGACAACAACAGGTTTCGACTGGAGCGTTGATAGTCAACGAAGAAAATAAATTCCTGATCTTGAAGCGGGCGGATAAGGAAGACTTTTTGCCGGGGTATTGGGAGATACCAGGAGGCGGTTCGGATTACGGGGAGACGCCAGAAGAAGCAATCAAACGTGAAGTAAAGGAAGAGTGCGACCTAAACGTTAAAGCTCAAATGCCACTTTTCATTGGCAATTACATGCTGGGAGAGAAACAAAGGATTGAGATAAATTTTCTTTGCCGCCTTATTGATCAAAACAGCCAACCGAAAATGAGCGAAGAGCATCAGGATTTTGCCTGGGTTTCGTTTGAGGAAATCGGCAATTATAAAATGAGCGATTATATGAAAGAAGTAATCGCAAAAAGCCTGGAGCATTTGAAGAATCTGAAATCAATACCGAACTAAATCCTATTTAATGCGGACGCGTTTTACGGTGGCGATGCGCGTATCGTCTTGCGTTAAGCGTTACGCGGTCCGTATGACGCGAACCGATACGCCCGCCTAGACTCGACTGTCTAGTCGAGGCTGGCGCCGCGCAACCGCACAACGTAAGACGCTTTAAAAGAGCTTTATTCAAACTGATAACGCAACGAGCTTTAAGAAAAATGAAAAGGCGCGTGAAGGATTAGATCCAATCATGCGCCTTTTTGGTCAGCCAGCACAGGGTTCTTGTTCTGCCTTGCCTCGCTTAAAGCGCGGAAGTGCAATTAACCCTCGGAGTTACCTCCGGAGCCTAAGGCTCACTTGGCCTTGCCTGACAGATGGCCCTGCTTCTCGGACTTTCGGTTCGGGCGGAACGCCTCGTTGGTGAGGAACATGGCCAGGTCGAACAGGAATTCGTTGGCCTCGTCCTGGGTGAGGTTGAGGGTTGGGTTTTGCTTGTTCAACTCGTTGACGAGGTTTCCCATCTGGCTTCTCAGGTTCTGAGGATGGAGGTTCATCCCTTCCTTGAGAAGCTTGTAGTGGAGGCTTGCGAGTGCGATCTGCCCGCGCCGTTCGTCTGTCAGCATTTGACCCTCCTTTGGGTCTTTCGGACCGGAATGATCCGATGCAATATCTTATTATTTTTTATCAGATATGTCAACGGAAGCAATATAAATGCGTTTGGCATAATCCGGTGGCGCTGCGCGTATAGTCTTGCGTTAAGCTTACGCGGTCCGTATGACGCGTACCGATACGCCCGCCTAGACTCGACTGTCTAGTCGAGGCTGGCACCGCGCCGCCGCACAACGTTAGCCGCATTAATATTAGTGCTTCAAATCGAAAAAGCGGAAATTGGAATGTGAGGCGCGTAGGACGAAATTTATTGCTGTCGCCTTAGGAAAATGGTATAATAATATCAAATCTGAGCGCTAAATGAAATCAAAAAAGAAAACCAGAAAAATTTATAAAACTAAAAGGCCCCAAACTCTGTTGGCGGAGATTGATGATTTTTCAGTAAAGACTATAAGAAGGGGAGGCAAGCTCGCAACGAAGCTGGTCAAGGCTGTAGGAATTCCAGAGGCTTATTCGGAAACCGTGGCTTGGTTTGCAGAACGGATGGTGCTGGCTTTTGTCTGCATTGCCACCGCGGCGTTCGTAGGCGGGGTATTGTTCACTTTATATTTATCCCAGCCGATCGCGGATAGTCCTGCCTATGCTTATTTGGAGCACCAGACCCAACTGGCTAAAGCCCAGATCATTGATCTGACCTCGCCAATGTTTGGGAAGTTGGTGGCCGATAATCGGCAGGGAGAAGTCGTCGCGGTTGACGTCATCGGACTGCGAAAAGAACAGGTCAGGCAATATCTTTTGACGAAAAAATCGCCGCTTGCGGATGATGAAGAAGCGCTGTCAGCGCTGGCTGCTTCGAAGAATATGAAGCTGATCCTGGCCATTTCATTTGTTGAAAGCAATTTTGGCAAGCATTGCTACTATTATAATTGTTCCGGAATTGGAGGATCGGTGCCAAATCTACGCAGATACAACAGTTACGCGGAATGGATCCAGGATTTTGATAAATTGCTCGAAGAACGCTATAACAATATGCCGATCGAAAGGTTCGTCGGATTGTACGTTCAGCCAGACAGTCCTAATTGGCTGTATGGCGTGCGACAAGTCTTGAAGGAATTCGATGAATTTGGGATAGGCTAAATCCCAAAATTCCCTTTATTTTAAGGGGTTTTTAGAGCTTGCACGATTTTCTAAAAGTGCTATATTATAAGTAGGTAAGTAATCGGAATCATATGCCACGCTCTGATTACAACCCAATGTCGCCACCCGGAAGGGGAACTGGCAATTGCGCACTAAACCGCCTGCATGGGCGGCTTTTTATTTAAAATCTCGAGGAGGAAATCACGACTTCCGATCGATTTTCCGCAGTAATAACGGCGAACCCAGTTAACATATACCACCAGACTGGAGGACTGTATGTGTAACGGAAAGCTGGCAGAGGTCCAAAAGGTCCTGGCTGTGACGTTGCTTTTAAACCTCAGTGTGGCCTTAACTAAGATCACATTGGGAGCAGTTCTGGGAGTAATGGCAGTCGTTGCGGACGGGCTCCACTCGCTGGGAGACACGATGTCCAACATCGTGGGGATCATCGGCGTTAGGCTGGCAAGGCGCAAGCCGGACCAGACCCATGGTTACGGGTACGAGCGGTTCGAAGCGGTCGCGACCCTCATGATCGTCTCTCTCATCGTGGTCACGTGCTATAAGGTCTTCGAAAGCGGCTTCATCCGTCTGTTCAAACCTCAAGCGATAGCCGGCTCGCCCATCCTTGCCGGGGTAATGCTTGCCTCCATGGCCGTTAACGTCCTGACCGTAAGGTACGAAGGCCGGGCGGGCAAGCGGCTTGGAAGCCAGCTCCTGGTTGCGGATTCGACTGAGACCAAGACTGATCTCATGGTCTCGGCCGGCGTCATCTTGACGACTTTCCTGGCCGGCATCACCGGATGGTATTGGCTGGACGGAGCAGTGACTCTCGGGATCGGCTTTCTGATCATCAGGGTGATCATCGAGGTCATTAAACCGACTGCCCAGGAACTCTCCGACGCCCAAGCCATCGAGCCCAAGATTGTAAAGGAAACAGTCATGGCAATCGATGGGGTCAGGTTCTGCCATGCGATCAGGTCGCGCGGGACGCCGGACGGATTTTTCCTCGATATGCACCTCGGCGTTGACAGGCAACTGACCATTGAGGAAGCCCATGACGACATCTGCCATCGGGTAAAAGTGGAGTTGCACCGGGTTTTCCCGGGACTTAAGTCCGCGATGGTCCATTTGGAGCCTGACAACGACTCGGGTCGCAGGAGAGGAAGATCGATCTTCCGCGACCGCGACGAATACGACCCTGACGGCAAAGGGTAGATCGGAAACATTGGAGTAAGCAGGTTGCGCGCAATGCGTGACCTGCTTTTCTTTTTAATTACTTAGTTAAAGCGTTTGCGTTATCCGGTGGCGCTGCGCGTCGCGTTTGGCGTAACGCGTCTTCCGTGACGTTTAACGCTGAACGCGTACCGATACGCCCGCCTAGACTCGACTGTCTAGTCGAGGCTGGCGCTGCGCTATCGCGCAACGTCAGACGCTTTAAACAAGCTTTATTCAAAGTAAAAAGCGGAGCGTCAGCGACGTCCGCTTTTTGGCATCTTTTTGATGCCATTCAGGTTACGATTTGAGAATGAGGAGTTCGAGGGCTCCTTTCAGCACTATTTCAGCCTCCGCGAAGGTTTCGTATTGAACGATCCCCTGGACAGCGGGGTTGCCACGAAGCAATCGGGAGATGTTTTTGTTCACGGGTTTGAGGATAATGGCTGGAATCCCACTTCTGTTTGCCATCTCCACTTCGATGCCACCACCCCAGGTCGGCTGGATGGCAACGACAACGAGAACGCTAGTGAGGTCGCAGACTTGATGCCGTTCGGCAGTGTCCACTTCCTGAGGGGTGAAGTTAGGCATGGCTACGGGGTCAAAGTGTTCGTGGGGGACGAACGCCCGGATTCCCATGACCTCCTGGCAAATGTCCCCGAGTTTTGAGTAAAGAGCTTTGACTGGCCCTTTGAGCTCGTCCGGCAGTTCCGTAAGCGGGCCGCAGATATATGCTGTCTTTTCCTGCATTTTCCATCCTCCTTCAGGGGGTTTTGGTTTGCTCGATTTTAGCACTATTCCCACAATCCAAGCAAATTGAAAAAGCGTAATGTCAGTTTCCGGTTTAAGTTCTAAGCTCTAAGTTCTAAATTCTAAACAAGTTCAAAATTCAAATGTTTTAATGTTCTAAACCCATTGTTTTGAACTTTAAATTTTGATCATTGGAATTTGTTTAGAATTTAGGATTTCGAATTTAGAATTTAATCCCCTCGCTTCCTTCAGGATTTTTTGATATGCTTCTCCTAACCAAGGGAGGAATCATGTTTGGGGAGCTGGGGCTGGATGGAGAGGTAATCTACCTCAATGCGGATGGCTTAGACAGCAAAGGAGAGAGGATCCTGGAGCTGGCCGAGACGCACAAGGAGGTGTGGGAAGACGAACAGCTTGTTTGCTACTACGACCTGGGGGCGATGCGCTACATCAATCAAGTCGTGCTCGTGGTCGTGAAGTTCGCCCGAAGTCCCTATAGCGATGATCAAGATCTGTGACCGGCGTTCAGTTCCACTGGACGCCGGTTTCATTTTTTTAAAGGGTTGTAGAATTTCCTTTAATTTTCAAAAAATGGTATAATAAATTTGAAGTTGAAAGCTAGATGAAACCAAAAAGAAAAACCAGAAAAATTCATAAAACCAAAAAGCCCCAAACTCTGTTGACGGAAATTGATGAGTTTTCGGTGCAGACGTTAAGAAAAGGCGGAAAGCTCGCGACGAAATTCGTCAGGGCCTTAGGAATTCCAGAGGCTTATTCGGAAACAGCAGCTTGGTTTGCTGAACGCATGTTTCTTGGCGGTGTTTGTATTGCCACGGCAGCTTTTGCAGCAGGCGTTTTATTCACGCTGTATTTATCCCAGCCGATAGCGGACAGCTCGGCTTATATTTATCTTGAACATCAAACCGAGCTGGCCAAAGCCCAGATTATCGATTTGGCTTCGCCGATGTTTGGGAAGCTCGTGGAAGATAACCGGCAGGAAGAAGTCGCAGCGGTCGATGTATTACAGCTTCGAAAAGAGCAAGTCAGGCAATATCTTTTGGCAAAAAAATCTCCGCTCGCGGATGATGAAGAGACTCTTTCGGCACTGGCCGTTGCAAAAAACATGAAACTGATCCTGGCCATATCCTTTGTTGAAAGCAATTTTGGCAAGCATTGCTACTATCATAATTGTTCCGGGATCGGGGGATCGGTACCGAACCTTCGCAAGTATGATAGTTATGCGGAATGGATCCGGGATTTTGATAAATTGCTTGAAGACCGCTATAACAACGTTCCGATCGAAAGGTTTGTCGGCTTATACGTTCAGCCCGGCAGCCCCAATTGGTTGTATGGGGTAAGGCAGGTC
>JBLMZH010000040.1:0-9136 GCA_050258715.1 Acidobacteriaceae bacterium | reverse complement strand
GCAGACCCAAAACGCGGTTGAAGAGACTGTTGACGCGTCCGAAGAACAGACAACGATTGTCCCGTTCCGAGCCCCCAAAAGCAGCAGGGAAATCCCCCTGACAAAGGGGCCTTATCCCCTGATTGGTTCATCCGAAAAGATGGAACGGATCAGGGAACGGATCAGGATGGTTTCCCAGGTCAAGGAAGCGGTTCTGGTAACCGGCGCCACCGGCACCGGCAAAGAACTCGTGGTCAAGAACATCCATCGGCTCATTGACGAGGATTCGCCTCTCGTCATCGTCGACTTCGCCTGCCTCTCCGATACCTTGGCGGAAAGCGAACTCTACGGACACGTCAAAGGCGCCTTCACAGACGCCAAGGAAACTCGGCCGGGGTTGGTCGAGCGGTCCAGAGGCGGGGTCTTGTTTCTCGACGAGATCGAGACGATGCCCCGCGGCCAGCAGCCCAAGCTCCTCCGTTTCCTCGAGGACTACACCATTCGCCGGCTCGGGACCAATGTCCTCTGCAAGATCCAGACCAAGATCGTGGCCGCAACCAACAAACGGCTTCTCGATCTGGTCGAGATCGGACAGTTCCGGGAAGACCTCTACTATCGGCTGAACCAGCTGGTGATCAATCTTCCCCCTCTCAGGGAGCGGATTTCCGACATCCCCGAACTCGTCGCATATTTCCGGAACACCTTCCAGATCGAAAACAGGATCAGCGTAGTTCCAGAAGTGAGCGACGAAGCGATTGCCTTCCTCCAATGCCAGGATTGGCCGGGGAACGTCCGCCAGCTGAAGACCGCTGTCGTCCGCACGATCACCGAGAACCTCCATAGCACCAAGCTCACCAGCGGCCATTTCCGGTTCCTGCTCGACGACACCACTGCTTCCGACCAGCCGTTGGTCAACCTCCCATCAGGCGGCGTGCCGCTGGAAACAATCGAACGCGAAGCGATCGTCACGGCGCTCAGGAGAACAGGCGGCATCCAAAACTTGGCAGCGAGGCTCCTCTTCCTAAGCCCGCGAGTGCTGAACTACAAGATCAAGGTGCTCGGGCTTCGAGAGTACGCCCGGCGTTCAGCCAGCAACGCGAACGCCGACACGACTGAAGCCGGACTCCAAGATGAAGCAACGGCCTAAACCATGGGACTGCACGACAACGCAACGGCCGGCTGGATCCAAAAGATCCGCCGGCCGTTTTTCTATTCCTCCGCTTCCTTTTTTATCTTTTCAAATTCTTCCTTGGCCTTCTCCTTGGCATCGTCGAATTTTTCCTCTGCCCGGTCCTTCCAGTCATTCGTGATTTGAGCCATGCAAACCCCCTTTCCTTACTTAATGGAAAGTAATTTAAGCAGCCTTTCCGGTGGCGGGGAATTGTACGAAATCCCGATCATTTACTGGACGACGATCGTGCCTTTTTGCGCCGGATTCAGATGATTGTGGTACCCCCAGCTTCCGACAATATCAAATTGAAATGAAAACGAATTTCCCGGAGTGATATTGGTGCAGGCGTCAAAAGTGCTTGCTACGCAGCCGCCAGTCGTGGGGTAGCCATTATGAAGCGGGTGCGGGTCCGACGCCACCCACATGTTCGCGCTCGAATTGTTCACGAACTTCACGGTATCTCCTTTGTTCACCGTTTGCAAACTTGGCGAAAAACTCGAACCGTCATAAGAGACGGTCACTGTCCGGCCGGTCGAAGTAACCGTCGAATTGTTGCCGGTCGACGCAGGATTATTTTTGTTCCGGCTTAAGAACACTGCCCCGACCACGACCACAGCCACCACGATGATCCCGACAATTATTGATGTTGTTTTGTTCATTGATTTCGATTAATTTCTATTACTCTAGCCAAAACCAAACAAGCCGGACCATTGGATGAAAGTACGGCTGACATAAGGCAAAATAAAAAACCCCTTTTCAGGGGTTTAATATTTTAGTTTATCGGCTGTATTTTTCCACCCGGCTGCTACCTGAAAGGTCAGTCTTTAAATCCTTCACGGAATCGTAATAGGCTTTGCTCGCCCCGCTGGCGTGAATGTCCAAGCTGTTTAAGGCGGAAAAATATGCCTGGCTTGAACCGCTCAAATTCGCGCTGACCGAAGTGATAATTGCCTGCTTGGCCATGATCTGGCTGGCGCCCGAAGATTTAAGAACAAGGGCGCCGATGTCGCCGGCAATTGTCGCTTTTGAAGAGCCGCTTAAATCGGCGTTAAATTCTTTGGCGCTGGCGCTGATGTCGGCCTTGGACGCGCCCGACAAGTTCAAGCCGAACGTGTCCGATACCGGACCTTTAAGCACAAGCTTGGAAGCGCCGCTTAATTTCACTGCCAAATTTTGGGCGCTAACTTCAACGTCTCCTTTGGACGTGCCTGACAAATTCAAATTGAACGATTCGGAGTCAAAACCCTTGGCGCTGACATTGGACGCACCGCTTGCGGAAACCGCATCCAATTTCGGCATGACGACATCAAAAGTGACTCCCCTATGGATGCAGAAGATGCAGATTCTGAGATTCTTTTCTTCCATAACGAGCTGCCCGTCGCGGTTTGTGATCTGGACCCTGTCCAGTTCGTTCTGAGGGCCGGTCGCAGTCACTTTGAACGCATCCCCCTGAGTAATATTGGCCGCGTAAGCGGAATTCACCGAGACCTTAGTGAAGTTGGCCTCGTCAATAACCCTGGTTTCATTCTGATAATACGGGCTGTTTTTGACCGTATCCTCGATCTGAGGAGCATATTTGATGCCGACGTTGGCAAAGACCGCGCCAGCCACGACCCAGATCGCAAACAGCGAAATGGTCGACATTTTTTTGAACACCGATTTGTTCGAGACCAGGCTGGCTCCCAAAAGGATCAAAAATACCACCGGGACCAAGGCCAAAAAGAACCCGCTCACAGCCGCCACATAAAAACCAGCGTGCCCCACCGCCTGGATGAGCGGAAAATCAACGTACGGAGAATTGATATTGAACAAGGCGCTGACGACCGCGAACACCAATCCGGCGATGATCAGCGCGGCCGCGACGATCAAAACCAACCCGACGATCTTAAGCGCTATCTTAACCAACAGCAGCAGGAACCGGCCGATCGCGGCCAGCATCCTGGCCAATCCTCTAAGCGGCCTCTTTATCGGTTCGGGATTTTTTTTTAGTTCGTCAACGCGCTCTTTTACGGTCTGCTCGATGTTCTTGATGTTGATCGGCTCGCCGCGCATCTGCATTTTTTGGATGTCGGTATCAGCTTCGGGGACAATCACCCACAAAACAATATAGAGAAGGATGCCCAAACCGCCGAAGAAAATGGAAACAGCGAACAGCAAGCGGATCCAGACCGGGTCGGCCAATCCCAAATAGGATGAAAGTCCGCTGGCCACGCCGGCCAGAATGGCCTCGTCCTTGTCGCGATAAAGTCTCTTGCTGGCTTGGGCCGCTTCTCTCGTTTCTTTCTTGGTGCTTTCCCGTTCGGTGCTGTCAAATTTTTGTCCACCGCCCATTTGTTCAGGCTGGCCCATTATGGTCACGAGCTCTTCGACCATGGGCAGGGTGATGATCTTTTGCTCTCCCGTCTTGGACTCGAACTGCTCGGCCATGCGCGCTTCCATGTCGGAGACAATTTCGCCCGAATCCGGAAAAGAGGAAAAATGCGCCCTGACATCGGCAAGATATTTATCGAGTTTGCCAAAGGCATCCTCTTCGATCTGATAATTGTAACCTCCGATTGAAATGCTAATTGTCTTCTTCATGCTTGTTCGTTAATGAGTTTATGGATTTGGACAAGTCCTGCCAGGTATTGGTCAACCGTTCCAGCAGCTCTCTTCCCTTGTCCGTAAGCTTATAATATTTTCTGGGAGGTCCGGCCTTTGATTCCTTCCAGGTGTACTCGACAAGTTCGTCTGACTTCAGTCTCGATAAAAGCGGGTAAAGGGTCCCTTCGACCACGATCAGGTTGTCCTGTTTAAGCTCCTTGAGCATATCGGAAGCGTAAGTTTCTCCCCGGGCAATGGTCAAAAGGATAGAGTACTCAAGGATTCCTTTGCGCATCTGGAGCTTCGCGTTCTCTAGATAAGTTTCATCAATAGCCATATTTTTTGCTTATTATCATTATTCACGCTTGTATTATATACCATAGTACTATGTTATGCAAGCTACCATGTGTGGATAAGCAACGAAACCCCAGTTTTTTCTGGGCAAATCCCCTGTTTCGTTAACCTAAGCTCTTCACAAGCCCCCGACATTTGGGTATGATATTACGGCTGTACTTAACTCAATCAAACGATGAAAACCGAGAAAAAAGATCTGAAAAACGGCCGAATGGAATTTAAGGTCAGCATTACCAAGGAAGAGTCCATACCGTGGATGGAAAAAGCCGCCCGAGAGATCTCGAAAACCAAGAACATCAAAGGCTTCCGCCCCGGGAAAGCGCCTTACGACCTGGTCAAACGCGAAGTTGGCGAAGAGGCGATCTTCAGCGAAGCATTGGACGGGATGATCAACGACACGATCAATTCCATAATCGAGACAGAAAATCTTAACACGTACGGCAAGGTGGATATTGATATCCTCCCCGCTTCTGATCCAAGTCAGGCTGTGTCCTACAAACTCGCGGTCAATGTTGTGCCGACCGTTAAGCTCGGTGATTGGCAAACGAAAAAAATCAAACGGCAGAAGGTCGAAGTCACCGAAGAAGACCTCAAGAAGGCCTTGGATGAATTGGCGACAATGGCAATCGAGGAAGCGCCGGCCGGGCGACCGGCAGCCAAGGACGACAAGGCTGTCGTTGATTTTGATGTGTTCGTTGACGGAAAACCGATCGAAGGCGGTTCGGCCAAGGATTTCAGCCTGGTCTTAGGCGAAGGCCGCATGATCCCGGGATTTGAAGATAAGATCATCGGAGCAAAGGACGGAGACAAACTTGAATTCAATTTGAATTTTCCCGACAACTACCAAGCCGAACATCTTAAAGGCAAGCCGGCTAACTTTAAAATCGAAGTCAAACAAATTTTTTCCCGAACCAAGCCGGAAATCGGCGACGAGCTGGCCAAGCGAGTCGGCATGCAAGATATTCAAGCCTTAAAGGACAGGCTTTCGGAGAATATTAAAAAGGAAAAACAGGAGCGCGAGGAAGAGCGCGTTGAAATCGCGGCCATGAAGCAGATCGTGGAATCCTCGGAATTCGGACCGGTGCCTGAACTTATGATCAGCGACAGCGCTCATGACTTAACTCACGAATTTGAACACAGCATCGCGGAACAAGGAATCAATGTCGAGGAATATCTTAAGTCCATGAAAAAAGATCACACCTCTTTGCAAAAGGAGTTCGCGCCTAAAGCTGCGGAACGGGTCAAATCATCCCTAGCCTTGGGCCAAGTGGCGGAAGATGAAAAAATCAAGATTACTCCGGATGAAGTGGAAGAAGAAATCGAAGCCTTAAGGCGTTCATACCAAGCGCAGCCGCATGCCATCGAGCAGTTGAATGAGCCGGAAACCAGAAGGCAAATCGCCAACACCCTGGTCAGCCGCAAGATCATCAAGTTCATCAAAGACAAGGTCGTGGAATAAAATCCTTCATTTTTAAAATCCGCCAACCAAGGCGGATTTTTTCTCGCCTATTCTCTTATTCGCGCGAATAAGAGAATACCAATTTTGACTTTGACCAGCCTTAGGTTTTACCCCAAATTCCTCAACCGAAAACTGAGTTAAAAATGGCCCTTGTGACCGCAGTTTGCTTGGGTTATCATATGATCAGTTAATCTCATCGACTATGAAAAAAACCTATTGGATTACGGCCATTATCGTAGTTGCGGTAATTGTAGCCGGATACTTTGTCTTTGTTAAAAAAGGCGTAAAAAACGAGGAAAACCCCGGGCAAAACCAGGAACAGCAACAGTCCAAGAACGACGAAAATAAGCCGGCGGGAACTTTCTGGACCGGACAGCTTAAGGCTTCAGACAACGAGAAAAAGGGCAACCTCATGCTTTTCATGCCTCAGGAAGACCAGACCATTTACATCCATACCTCTCGCGATTATTCCGCTCTTTTAGATAAGGATGTCTATGTCACTTACGAAGGCGACCTGACCAACTTCAAGCTTCTCGACATCAAGGCAAAATAGTTTTGAAAGAAAAAACGGCGGAAATTTCTCCGCCGTTTTTAAATTTAATGTTAAATATTATCCGCAACCTGAACGAACTCGTAACCTTGCTTCCTACTGCTCTCGATATACTCCTTGATCATACCTAATGTTTGATCCGGAGGATAAACTTCACCTTTATCCGAATCGATTTCTTCACGGGTTAAGGCCAGGCCTTTATCAGTCATGGTTCCGATATGGAAAATTCTGATCCGGCCATGGCCGTTGCTGCCCAAGGCCTTTTTCAGAAGCTTGTCAGCGCGAAGTTTGGTACTCGGCGGGATGGCCACAATATCGTAGGGATTGCCATGAATTAATTCCAAGTCCATGGCTTGAAACTCGCGCAAGCTGTCCGTTGTTCCATGCACGCCAGCCACTCGTCCGATTGTCGGTTTTTTTCCACTGACCTTTTCAATAAGCTCCGTCGTTTTTTTCACGTCTCCCAAATCTTCCCTCGGCCCCACGAACCGCTTTGAATATTCCTTCATTCCCGCGGAAGGCTTGGCCCCTTCCTGCGACCATTCATGCACGCCAATGTCATGACCTTCATCAACAATTCTTTTCACGGTTTGCTCGCGGCCTGAAATTAGTGATCCAACCAAAAAGAAAGTCGCTTTAATATTTTGTTCCTTGAGGATGTCTAGAAGTTTTTCCGTTTCTTCATTTGGCCCGTCGTCAAAAGTTAAAGCCATTGCTTTCCGGCCTTCTTTTTCCAAAGCCTTCATCTTCTCTCCGTTTAATCGCCAATGGACGTCACGGCCCAAGACCCATTCAGGGGCGGCACTGCGTTCAACCGCCCATTCGATTTTTTCAATTAAGCCTGCCAAGCCCAGCATTTTCAAGGCCTTTAACCTGTCCTTGCTCGGTTCAAATTTTCCTTCGCTTTCAATGGCTTTCTTGGCCAATTCCGGATCGAGCCGAAACATGTTCACGATCTTGGTTTGATTCTGGGATACGGAATGGACAATATCTTCTTTAACTTTCTTGGGGTTAAAGAGCTCTGAATCGATCCAGGCATCGGGCAAATCCCCGCCGTGCTTTTCAATAAAGGCTGTAATCCTCTCCTGTATCTCAAGTAGCTGATTCAAAAAATCTACGGAAAATTCTTTGCTGTTCAATTCATTTATGACTTTTGCGGTCCGGTTGAAGTCCCGATTGTCGAACTTTTGGACAACATAAAATGAGCTGCCTTCCTTTTGAGGATCAGACGGCTCGCCTTCTACAAACATGGCTTTCGGTAAAATGTCGCCGAGCTCGGCCTGGGCCGTTTCATAAAATCTTTTCAGTCGGCCGAACTCTTCCCGGCTTTTGCCGTTGCCTGAAAAATATTCTGTGACAGCAAATTGCGGCTTATCAAAATCCCGCTCTTCTCCATCAGCTAAGTCAATCGTTGCGCGAGGCTCGCCTAGCCTATGAATATCCAAATCTTCTTTCTCCTCCAAATTCTCCAATTCCCTATTGAACGGATGCTGGCTTTTTAATAATTCTTCTGGGACGAATGATTCCGGATTCATATTATTCGGCGTTAATTGACTGGTTTTCTTCCGCCTCCCGAATCTTAAAATATTCTTTTGCCAAAGCCGCTACCTTTTCCATTTCAGGATATAATTCGAGCTTCCTGGGAGTCATCTCTTGCTTAACAAAAAATTCTTCCCAACCCTCGGACTCTTCAAGCTGTTTAAGTACTTCTGAAACGACCTCGTATCCCAAGCTTCTGCCTTCTTGCTGCTTTAAGTACCAGTTCCGGATTTCGTTGTAAACATCGACGCTGGTCCTAAATTCACTTTTGTCTTCCGGGACAAAGCCCCTTGCTTCGAGTTTGGTCATTGTTTTAAATTAATTCCTTTATAGTATAAGCTCGATTGAGGCAGTTAGGCAAAGGCCGGGCCGGGCAAAAAAAGCCTAAGAAAAGATGTGCTTTCTCCGGTTTTCATTAAATCTAGGGACCTTGAAAAACCCTGATTTTTCAGATATACTGTCTGAGCAATTTGATCAGTTTGGCCCTATCGTCCCTGCCTGCCGTTAGGCAGGTAATGCCAATAGGAAATCAGTTTTGATAAGTTTATAACCTGGCCCTATCGTCTAATGGTTAGGACACCACGCTTTCAATGTGGGAATCCGGGTCCGATTCCCGGTGGGGCTGCCAAAGAAAAATCTTATCGAGTACCCTTACGCGTAGCTCTCTGGTGAGACCTAAAGACTCTCGAATTGAATATAATCAAAGAACCGCAATACGCGGTTTTTTGATTTTTATCAAAACAGACCTTGCGCTGCGCTTATTTAACAAACATGCTAAAATGTAAATATAGGATTTACTTTATGAAATTGAAATTAAAAACAATCGACCTATTTGCTGGAATAGGCGGAATCAGAAAAGGTTTTGAAAAAGCAGGATTTGAGACGGTTTATGCTGCTGACATTGACCCTCACTGCAAAATAACTTATGACCTAAACTTCAAGAAAGTCCCGCTTGCTCTTGAAGATGTTGCACAGCTCAACCCTGCAGCCCTGCCCGACTTTGATCTGCTCCTCGGAGGATTCCCTTGCCAGTCGTTTTCAGTTGCGGGCGAAAAAAGAGGATTTAAAGATAAGGGCCGTGGCGATTTATTTTTTGACATAATCAAGATACTTAAGGCCAGGAAACCTCGCGCTGTTTTTTTAGAGAATGTACGAAACTTGGAAAAGCATGATCACGGCCGAACGCTGGTAATCATAAAAGAACAGCTAGAGAAGTTAGGCTACAAACCGATAAGGTTCATTGTTCTGAACAGCGCCGACTATGGCAACGTTCCTCAAAGTCGAGAACGCATTTACATCGTGGGGTTTAGAGACGAGTTTGCTCGCAATGCTTTCAAGTTTCCTGAAAAAAAATTGCTGAAAAGAACTATCGCCGACATTCTGGAAGAAAGCGTTCCTGAGCAATACTATTACCGCAAAGGCTGGCTGTATGACCGCATAAAAAATGCAAGCATGAAAAAGGACATAGTCTATCACTGGAGGCGAGTGTATCTTAGGGAAG
>JBLMZH010000039.1:0-21281 GCA_050258715.1 Acidobacteriaceae bacterium | reverse complement strand
TTGGTGCTTTGCGGCAATTTGATCGCGGCCAGCATCAGTTTTTGGATCGGCAGGAAATGGGGCACGGTGCTTTTGGAAAAATTCGTGGCGCCCAAATACATCAGCCAATTCAACCAATATGTCGAGAGCAAAGGCAGTTGGGCGCTGTTTCTCCTTAAGATTAATCCGGTGACGTCGTTTGATGTTTGGAATTATGTGGCCGGGGCTTCGTCCATGCGCTTTTGGAAATTCACTTTGTCGAACATGCTCGGCATCCTTCCGCTAGTCGCTGTCTCAACGCTCCTTGGCGAAGGCAGTTATAAGGTGGCTCCTCAGCTTCTTGGCGTGCTGGTGCTCATGACCGTCCTCTATGTTATCTGGTTTTTCGTCAATCTTCCCCGGCGCATCAGAGGGCATCGGGCAAAAAACCCTTAGCTTGCGCGGATCGGGCGGTTTTTGTTAGAATGAATTACATGAAAGGGTAGTGCAGCCAGCACTATTCGAATTACAATGAAGAATGAAAACAAACGAGACTTAAACCACCTCGCCTTCATTGAACGGCGCGGTTTTTGTATTTAATGGCCAACTTTATGGATAAAAAAAACGACGACCTGATGGATAAGATCGTTAATCTTGCCAAGCGCAGAGGATTCGTTTTTCCCGGCTCGGAAATTTACGGCGGACTGGCGAACTCTTGGGACTTGGGTCACTTGGGGAACGAATTGTTCAACAACATCGCGAGCCTGTGGTGGAAAAAGTTCGTGCAGGAACGGGAGGACATGGTCGGGATCAAGGGCGCGATCATCATGAACCCCAAGGTCTGGGAGGCGTCCGGCCACATCACGAATTTCACCGATCCGATGGTCGAGTGCAAAATATGCCATGAGCGCTTCCGCGCGGACAAAAAAGACGAGCTGCAGGAACACGCCCAAACCCACAAAGGCAAGACGGACTGGACCGAACCGAAATCCTTTAACCTGTTGTTTAAAACCTTTATCGGCGCGGTCGAGGACGCCAAATCAACCGCGTATTTGCGGGGGGAATTGGCCCAGACCATGTTCACTGATTTTAAATTGGTTTTGGAAACTTCGCGCAAGAAGCTTCCGTTTGGCATTGCCCAGATCGGCAAGGCTTTCCGCAACGAGATCACTACCGGCAATTTTATTTTCCGGACCAAGGAATTCACGATCGCGGAACTGGAATATTTTGTTAAGCCGGGCGAAGAAGACAAATATTTCAAGCACTGGGCGGATTATATGGAAAAGGTCCTTGTCAACGATTTCAAGATCAAAAAAGAGAACCTTCGGGTTTACGAACACCCGAAAAAGGACCTGGCTCATTACTCCAAAGGCACGATCGATTTCGAATACAAATTTCCGTGGGGCTGGGGCGAACTCTGGGGACTGGCTTCCCGCACCGATTTTGATTTGAAAAACCACGAAAAACTGTCGGGAGCGAATTTAAAGTACAAGGACCCGGAAACAAACGAGGAATTTTTGCCGTACGTAGTGGAGCCGACGGGCGGTTTGGAGCGGCTGATGCTGGTCGTGCTTTTAAACAGCTACGAAGAAATCGAAGGCGGGCGGACCACGACGACCGAAAGCATCAAGGAAACGGAAGTCGTGCTGAGGCTTCCCAAGCATTTAGCCCCGATTAAGATCGCGGTTCTGCCTTTATCGAAGAAAGAAGAGCTGGCCAAGCCGGCCCAGGAGATTTTTCAAAAACTTCAGAAGCGCTGGATGTGCCAGTACGACACGACAGGCTCGATCGGAAAACGGTACCGCAGGCAGGACGAGATCGGCACGCCTTATTGTCTGACGTTCGACTTCGACAGCCTGACCGACGAGGCCGTGACCGTGCGCGACCGCGACACCATGCAGCAGGAACGCATCAAAATTTCCGAGATCATCCCGTATTTCCACGATAAACTCTACAATTAAAGAAGACAGAATGGATTCGGTTTCCCTTTACAACAAACACGTATTGAAGAACGGCCTGACCGTTTTGACCGTGCCTATCGATTCAGCCGCGTCCGTGACCATGACGGTTTTGGTCAAGGCCGGTTCGAGGTATGAAAAACCGAAAGAAAACGGCATTTCGCATTTCCTCGAGCATCTTCATTTCAAAGGCACGAAGCTTTACCCGACCGCCAAGAAGCTTTCCGAAGCCGTTGATTCGATCGGCGGCGAATTCAACGCCAACACAGGGAAGGAACACACCCAATATTACATCCGGGCCGCTTACGAACATTTGCCGCTGGTCTTCAATGTGCTGACGGACATGATTCAAAATCCTTTGATCGAAAGCCGGGAGATTGAAAGAGAAAAGGGTGTCATCATCGAAGAAATAAACATGTACCGAGACAACCCGCAGATCCAGGTCGAATCGCTGTTTGAGGAAAACATGTGGCCGGACCAGGCTTTGGGCCGCGACATCGCCGGAACCGCGGAAAAAGTCCGGGCTATGACCAGGGAAGACATCTTTGATTATCGAAAACGCTTTTATCAGCCGGGGAACATGATCGTGGCCGTGGCCGGAAAATTCGACGACAAGCTGCTCAACAGCCTGATCGAAAAAAATTGGGGAGGCAGCGGAATCGTGAAAGATTTTCCTTTTGAGCCCGGGCATTGCCGCTCCAAAAAGCCTTACACGGCTGTCCAGGAAAAAGCCACTGAGCAAGCGCACATGATGGTGGGGTTCAAGGGCTTTTCCTATAAGCACAAGCACAATCAGGCCCAGCGCATCCTGGCAACGATCTTAGGCGGCGGCATGAGCTCGAGACTTTTCATCCGGGTGCGCGAGAGGCTGGGATTGGCCTATTATGTATCCGCTTCGGCCAACAACTATCTTGATTCGGGAAGTTTTACGGTGCAGGCCGGGCTTAAGGTGGACAAAGCTCCCGAAGCGCTGACCATAATTTTGGAAGAGCTGAAACGGATTGCGGAGACGCCGGTCAAGGCGCCGGAACTTAAAAAGGCCAAAGAATACATCAAAGGAAAGATCGCGCTCACACTTGAGGACCCGCACGACAAGCTTGAATGGTATTTGGGCCAGGAAGCTTTTTTGGGAAAGATCAGGACGGTCCGGCAGACGTTCGATGAAATCGACGAGGTCGACTCGGGATTGATTCTGGCCACGGCCCAGGAGATCATCAGAAACGATTGCTTGAACCTGGCCGTGATCGGACCTTATAAGAGCAAGGAGCCGTTTGAAAAACGACTGAACTTTTAGAGACAAACAATGATTCTGATCCCGACCTATAACGAAAAACAAAACATCGCTAGGCTTATCCACGCGATCAGGTCTTTTGTCGATGAGCCGATCCTTGTAATCGACGACGATTCGGAGGATGGAACAGGAGCGGAAGTAAAGGACCTATCAAAGTCCGTGCGGGATTTGTATTTGTTCACCAGAAAAGGGCGAAGGGGATTTGCTTCGGCCTGCATCGAAGGAATGGACAAGGCCTTGAATGAATACGGCGCTGAAAGAGTGATTACCATGGACGGGGACCTCTCACATGAGCCCCAGGCTTTGGTCAGAGTGATTGAAGGGCTTAAGGACAACGACTTGGTCATCGGATCGCGGTACATAAAAGGAGGGCAAATCAAGAACTGGCCGCTGAGCCGGAGGATTTTAAGCTTTGGCGGGAATCTTTACGCGAGAACTTTGACGGGATCTAAGATCAAAGACTTAACTTCGGGCTTTATCGGCTATCGTGCCGACTTTTTGAAAACCCTGCCTTTCTTAAAGATCCGAAGCAGCGGGTACGCTTATCTCATGGAAATGAAACTGCTCGCGAAAAAATCCGGCGGAAAGATCCTTGAAATCCCCATTGTTTTTACTGAACGGCGCGAGGGCAAATCAAAAATTTCGCGCTCGATAATTTCCGAAGGTTTTTGGTTCGTCCTGAAAGTTTTTTTAAAGCGGTTCGGGTTTAAGGGATTGTTTGCGGTTTTGGTATTTGCTGCGGCTTTTTCAGTTTACGCTTTTACCGCGCCGAGTACGGTTTATTTAGGCGACAGTCCGGAATTTACGGGCGTGGTGGCAACGATGGGGATTGCGCACCCGCCGGGTTATCCGGTCTACGTGCTTTTGGCTAAACTTGGAACTTTTCTGCCTTTCGGGAACATTGAGTATCGCGTGGCCCTAGCTTCGGGAATTGCCGCGAGCTTAGGCTTGGTATTTTTCTATTTGCTGCTCGCGAAATTATTCGAAGCAGTCTTGCCCGACAAAGGCCGGTCAAGATACGTTTGGGCTGCCGCCTTTAGCCTGATGCTTTCTTTAACTGATATATTTTGGTCCCAGGCCATTATGGCCAAAATGTATTCCTTCGTTTTTTTGTGGCTGATGCTGGTCTTGTTCCTGTTTTTGAAATGGATCGAACAGAAGAAATGGAAGTACATTTATTGGATCATGTTCCTGTTCGGTTTAGGGCTCGGAATTCATCAGATGACTGCCCTGTTCTTTCCCATGTTCGCCTTGGCTTTCATTTATTTGTTCTTGAAGAAAGAAAAAAGCCGGCTTTTCTCTAAAAATAGTTTTTTCCACTTGCTGGCCGCCACTGTTCCGTTTTTGCTGGGGCTTTCCGTTTATCTTTATTTGCCAATAAGATCAGCCGCGTTTCCGCTTTATGACTGGGGGCATCCGGCAACACTTCCGGCTTTTCTCCGGCATTTTTTCCGATCTGATTACAAGGAATTCGGGTTCCATTATTGGAATCAAAAACCAGCCATAATCCTGACCGTGGTTTGGGACGCCATAAAACAATTTTCAACTATTTCCGTGTTCGCTGTTGCCGGCCTGATCGTTCTTTGGAAAAGTTCAAAAAGATTTTTGTATCTGACCCTCGGCATATTTTTGACGAACATTTTGGCCATTGTCATTCCAACCAACCTCTCGTTTGCCGAAGACAACCACGCCTATTTTATTTTTTATTTCATTCCGGCTTATGCCATGGTCGGAGCGTGGGCTGCAGCCGGTGCAATTTTTGCCCTCAACAAATTATCCTCACATTATCGCAAGGCCTATTTTGCCTTGTCCGGCAGCTTTATAGCGCTAAGTCTCATCCTTTTGTTTCTCCTTAACTTTCCAAAAAACAACCTCGGCCATTTCAGCTTTCTTGAAGACTACACCAAGTCCAGCATTGAAAGCATCGACCGCAACGGTGTGTTTTTGGCGACTTACGACGGAACAGTGGAGGACAGCCTGCTTTTTTCAATAACCTACGAGATGAAGGTCAAAAAGGTTAGGCCGGACGTGCTGTTTTTGGAAAACTACGATTACTTGCCCCTGTCTCTCCAAAGAGAATTGGATAAGGACGAAAAAGGAAACATCAGGGGTAAAAGGCAGGCCATGATTGAAAAAGCCCTATCTGACCCGAATCTTAAAGGGCGCGCAATCTTCACAAGTTTTATAGCCGACGGGTATGCTGACAATTGGCACAGTGTTTCGAATGGCCTGATCTATAAGCTGGTTGTGGACAATCCGAGTGTTACTACCGGACAAATTCTGCCGGGCCTTGAAATGCCAGCCGAGGATGAAGGCTTGCTGGCAAGCACGTATTTTGGCCGCGATCTTTTGGCGAATTATTATTATTCCCAGGCCGCGCTTAAGGTCCAAAAAGGAAATTTTGACGACTCTCAAACTTCTTACATCAGAGCACTTAAACTGGATAATCAGGTCGCTTCCGAGGATGCGGCTTCCTACCGCGCGCTGCGCGCTTTTGCCCTGGGAAAGGATAAGGATCAATGACCACGCTCATCGGCAGCCATGTTTCGATCGCCGGGGGACTCTTTAACGCCCCGGCTAATGCGGCCGCGTCAAAGGACGAAACTTTTCAAATCTTTTCGCGTTCGCCCCACGGCGGGATTTTAAAGCCCATCACCGAAGAAGACGTGAAAAAATTTCGGCAGGCCATGGAGGAGCGCGGCTTCACAAGGTTTTACATCCACACCCCGTATTTCATCAATCTTTCTTCCGACAAGAACAATATTTATTTTGGATCCATTTCGGTCATCAGGCAGGAACTCGAGCGCGGCAGCCAGATCGGCGCCACGGCGATTATGACCCATCTGGGAAGTTTCGGAGAACTTTCCGAAAAAGCAGGGCTTAATAAAGTGGTCGAAGGATTGGTTAAGGTGCTGGATGGCTATAAGGGGAAGACGCAGCTGCTACTGGAAATTTCCGCGGGCGCGGGGAAAATCGTGGGCGACACTTTTGAGGAGCTGGCCGCGATCATCTTCGATGATCGCTTGAAAGGTCTCGACATCGGAATCTGCCTCGACACCTGCCATTTGTTCGCGTCGGGATATGACGTTTCGAACCAACGCGGCGTAGCGGAAACTTTCGAGCGTTTTGACAAGGTCTTAGGCTTCGACAAGCTTAAACTTATGCACGCCAACGATTCCAAGGGCGCCTTGGGAAGCCGCCTGGACCGCCACGAGCACATCGGTATGGGCAAGATCGGGCTTCAGGGTTTTGAAGCGCTGATGGATCTAAAAAGACTGCGGGAGGTTGACTGGATCCTCGAAACGCCCAGGGAGGATGAGAAAATAATCATTAGAAACGTCGAAACCTTAAAGAGAATGAGGGATTCTAAAGGCGGCGTTTAAGTGCTATACTAAAGAAAATATATGGAAGACGGCCATACAATCCACATTTCAGTCAGTTCCGTGATAAAGATCCTGGCAGTGCTGCTGTTCGCCTGGTTTTTGTTTTTGATCAAGGATATTCTTTTGCTGCTTTTGATCTCGATCATCATTTCATCGGCCATGGACCCGCTGGCGGACGCTTTAAGGAAGCGGCACATACCGCGCTCGATCAGCGTGCTTTTGGTCTATATTCTTTTCCTCGGCGTGGTCGGATTCATCATCTATCTCCTTATTCCTCCGATCTCCGAGCAGATCAAGGAGATTTCCAATACCAATTTTTTTGCCGACATAGTCTCGAAGCTCGGGCTGTATCGGGAGAATCTCAACCATCTCGGCTTTGGAACATCCCTGGAAAACAGTGTCAGGCAGTGGCTGGGCGGGTTCTCGACAACTCTGTTTAACACCACCCGAGGCGTTGTCACCGGGTTCTTTTCGGCCATCACTGTTTTGGTTATCTCTTTTTATTTGACCATCGAAGAGAACGGGGTAAAGAATATCATCAAACAGCTGACTCCGTTTAAGCATCAGGCTTATGTTGCGGGGCTTATAACCAAGATCCAAAAAAAGATCGGCTATTGGGTTTTGGGCCAGGCTATCCTGTCGTTCGTTATTTTCGCCCTGACCTTTATCGGGCTTTCCATCCTCAAAGTGAAATTTGCCCTGGTGCTGGCGCTAGTGGCCGGCCTGCTTGAGATCGTACCCTACATCGGCCCTTTCATCTCGCTTTTGCCCGGAGCATTTTTCGCCTTCATCCAAAGCCCGACCTTGGCGCTGTTCGTCATCATACTCTATATCGTCGTTCAGCAGATTGAAAATCACATTATCGTTCCCGTGGTCATGAGCAAGAGCGTGGGCTTAAATCCCGTAGTTGTCATTTTAGGCGTGTTGGTGGGTGCTACCTTGGGCGGAATTTTGGGCGCAATCCTCGCCGTGCCCGTGATCAGCGGAATTTCCGTGTTCATTGAAGACGTCTGGGGCAAAGAGAGGGCTTAAGTTTAAAAAAACGACCCCGCCGGCAAAACGTTGCTGGCGGGGTTTTTTGAATTCCTGTTGACTGAAGAGGTTCAGGCGCTCCTTCGTCTTTCTTCGACAGTTGCCGTCAAGGGCCGGGAGGGCTCGTGGATTTCGTGGAGGCGGATCCTGATGATGTCGACCTCGTAGGTCATGATCAGAAGGCAGGCGAGTTGGCGGACGTAACCGATCCCGAACTTCGCTTCGAAGAACGAGGGGTCAAGAGCGAGGACAACGCCCCCAGTCTCGTCCGATCTGACATCCACCAGCAGGTTGCCGGCAATGGAACTCTCAGGCAATCCGAGGGCGGCGAGGACGTCGCGCTGGACCAAAGCCGGGTCAATCACTTCTCCGCTCAAGCGAGCGATCTCGATTCGGTGGCGGCCGAAGGAATTCATGAGTCCTCCTCTGGAAGCTTAGGTTGTGTTCATTATAGACCAATTGCGCGAGCATGCAAACCGCGGGCGGAAACCGGAGCTTTATGTTATAATTGACGGGCTTATTGCTTTAAAGTTGAAGGAAATTTATGGAAGAAAAGCCGGAAAAATTTTACGTTACGACCCCGATCTACTACGTCAATGACAAGCCGCACATCGGGTCTTCCTATACCACCATCGTGGCTGATGTTTTGGCGCGCCTGCACCGGCAGATGGGGCATGACGTCTTTTTTTTGACGGGGACTGACGAGCACGGATCCAAGATCGCGCGGGCCGCTTCTCAGGCCGGCCTTTCCGAGCAGGAATTCGCCGACGAGATATCCGCCAAGTTTTCCATGGTCTGGGACGAGCTGGAAGTGGCGCCGGACGATTTCATCCGCACAACCCAAGACCGCCACATCAAAGCCGTCGAATCGTTTCTAAAAAGTTTGAAAGATTCGGGAAAGATCTACGAGGGCGAATACTCAGGGCTTTACTGCGAAGGGCACGAAGCTTTTATCAAAGAATCCGATTTGGTAAACGGGCTTTGCCCCGACCACAACGCCGCGCCGCAGATGCTCAAGGAAAAAAATTGGTTCTTTAAGCTTTCGGATTACGGGGAAATCCTTAAGGAAGAAATAAGTTCGGGAAGTTTCAAGATCAGACCCGAAAGCCGCAAGAACGAGGTATTGTCGTTCATCAAACAAGGGCTCGAAGATATTGCCATATCAAGACCGAACGTCAAATGGGGCATTCCTTTGCCGTGGGACAAGGATCAAACGGTCTACGTCTGGGTGGAAGCCTTGTTCAATTATTGTTCCGGCATCGGCTTTGGGACGGACAAGGAAAAGTTCGAGCGATTTTGGCCGGCTGACCTCCATTTGATGGGCAAGGACATCATCAAATTTCACTGCATTATTTGGCCGGCGCTGCTTAAGGCCGTCGGCATGCCTTTGCCGAAGGAAGTTTTCGCCCACGGATTCTTCACGATCAACGGGCAGAAAATGGGCAAGTCATTGGGCAACGTCATTGACCCGGAAATTTGGGTTGAGAAGTACGGGCCGGACGCCGTGCGTTATTTTTTGCTGCGCGAAGTGCCGTTCGGTTCGGACGGGGACATCAGCGAGGACAAAATGGCGGCCCGATATAAATATGATTTGGCCAACGGTCTGGGAAATCTTTTCTCCAGAGTCACGAACATGGTGGAAAAATATATGGACGGGGACATCAAGGAATTTGTGGCTTCACCCAAGGACGTATCGGCCGCGACCGAGGATTTTCTCAATCTCGAATTTTCCGAAGGCTTGGTCAAAATCTGGGAGGCTGTGACCTGGGCCAACCAGCTTATCGACAAAGCCAAGCCGTGGGAACTTTTCAAAACCGAGCCCAAGAAGGTCGAGGAACTTTTGATTAATCTTGTGGCGCTGCTTTACGATTTGTCCTCAAGGCTGGCCCCGATAATGCCGGAGACCGCGGACAAGATCAGAAAGCATTTGGAATCGTCGGAAAAGATCGTTAAGTCCGAACCTTTGTTCGCCCGCTTGCCATGAAATTTTTCGACAGTCATTGCCACGTCAACTTCATTGATTACAAGAACGATTCTGACGAGGTCATAAAGCGAAGCCTGGAAGAAGGAGTGGGGATGGTCACTGTCGGAAGCCAGGCGTCGACTTCAAAATCAGCGGTTGAGACTGCAAATCGCTACGAAAAGGGCGTTTATTGTTCGATCGGTCTGCATCCCTTGCAAACATCAAGGCAAATGGTCGAGGAAGAAGACAGTCATTTCATGTCCCGCGAGGAGCATTTTGACGAACAGGTTTATGAGAAACTGCTTGGACCCAAGGTTGTGGCAGTTGGCGAATGCGGATTGGAATATTTCCGGATGCCAGAGGAAGGCCAAGAGGAATATAAAAGAAAACAGAAGCAGGCTTTCGTCGCTCAGCTGAATTTCGCCAAGAAACACTCGCTGCCTGCGATCATCCATTGCCGCGACGCTTATGAAGACTTAATTGAGATCATGAAAGCCGAATACCAGGGGAAGCCTGCCATCATCCATTCCTTCACTTCTGATTGGAACACTGGCAAAAGATTTTTGGACCTTGGGTTCTATCTGGCATTTAACGCGATCCTTATGTTCGACAAGACCGGAAGGATCGCGGAAGTTGTAAAAAATACGCCGCTTGACCGGATCCTGGCCGAGACTGACGCCCCGTACTTAGCTCCCGCTCCTTATCGCGGCAAGCGCAACGAACCGGCTTATGTGAAGTACACGACCGAGCGGATCGCTCAAATCAAAGGAATGAGTACGGATGAAATGGGCAACCAAACCGTTGAGAATGCCAAAAAGATTTACGGAATAAAGGACTAATTTTTATGTATAACCAAGAAATCGACAAAAAATGGCAAAAGATTTGGGAGGACCAAGGGCTTTATAAAACCCCGGAACAGCCCAAGAACAAAAAATATATTCTTGATATGTTTCCATATCCTTCGGGAGCGGGGCTGCATGTCGGCCATCCTGTGGGCTATATTGCCACCGATATTTTTTCCCGCTACAGCAGGCTAAAGGGGTTTGACGTTTTGCATCCGATGGGCTGGGACGCTTTTGGTTTGCCTGCGGAAAATTATGCCATTAAAAATGGAATTCGGCCGCAGGATTCAACGGCGAAAAACATCAATCGTTTTCGCGAGCAGCTGAAATCCATCGGCCTTTCATATGACTGGGCAAGGGAAGTCGACACGTCTTCGCCTGAATATTACAAGTGGACGCAGTGGCTGTTTTTAAAACTTTACAAACAAGGTTTGGCTTATAAAAAAGAAGCCTTCGTCAACTGGTGCCCGAAGGACCAAACTGTCCTGGCCAACGAGCAGGTCATCAACGGCTGCTGCGAGCGCTGCGGCACGGTTGTGGTGCAAAAACTTTTGTCCCAATGGTTTTTTAAGATCACCGACTATGCCGAGGAACTGCTTTCCGGGCTTGATCAACTGGACTGGCCGGACGCCATCAAGCAGATGCAGCGCAACTGGATCGGTAAGAGCGAAGGCGCAAGGCTCAAATTTTTCATCGAGAACTCAAAAGAGGCGATCGAAGTTTTTACGACCAGGCCCGACACGTTGTTCGGCGCAACCTACATGGTGTTAGCACCCGAACACGAGCTGGTTTCAAAGATTACAACCCCTGAACAGCAGCAGACCGTGAAAGAATATGTCGAGCAGGCCAGGAAAAAAACCGAGCTCGAGCGCATAGCGCTTGATAAGACCAAATCAGGCGTGTTTATCGGAGCGTTTGCCATAAATCCCGCCACGGAAAAACCGATTCCGATCTGGATTGCGGATTATGTTTTGTCGACCTACGGCACTGGCGCGATTATGGCCGTGCCCGCGCACGACGAACGCGATTACGAATTCGCCAAAAAATACGATTTGCCGATCGTCGAGGTTGTAATGCCGGCCGGAGAAGCCTCAAAATCAGAAACTGATAAGCCTTTGTATGTCGGCGAAGGAATCGTGGTGAATTCCGGCGAATATACCGGACTTTCCTCAAAGGAAGCCTTAAGCCATATTGCGGCTGATTTCGGGCGAGAAACGATCCAATACAAATTGCGCGACTGGCTGGTATCGAGGCAGCGTTATTGGGGCGCGCCTATTCCTATTATTTACTGTGAAAAATGCGGTATGCAGCCCGTGCCCGAGGAGCAGTTGCCGGTAAAACTTCCCACTGACGTTGATTTCAAGCCGACGGGCGAGTCCCCGCTGGCCTATTCCAAAGAATTTCACGAAGTGAAGTGTCCGGTCTGCAACGAGCCGGCCAGGCGCGACGCTGACACCATGGACACATTCGTTGATTCGTCCTGGTATTACTTAAGATACGCCGACCAGAAAGATAATGAGCAATTCGCATCCCAAGAAGAGCTGAAGAAATGGCTGCCTGTTGATGTTTATCAAGGAGGCGCTGAGCACGCGGTGTTGCACCTGCTGTATTCGCGCTTCATTACGAAAGCGCTTTTGGACATGGATCTTTTGCCCAAAGAGTCGTTTTTGCAAAGGGAGCCTTTCTTGAAGCTTCGCAACCAAGGACTGATCTTGGGCCCGGACGGGGAGAAAATGAGCAAGAGCCGCGGCAATGTCATCAATCCTGACGGAGTGCTTGAGGAATACGGCGCTGACTCTTTCAGGCTTTATGAAATGTTCATGGGCCCGATCGAAGACGCCAAGCCTTGGAGCACGAGCGGCATTGTCGGCACTCAGAGATTTTTAGAGCGCGTGTTTCGGTTCGGTGAGAAGTTCGAACCGGGCCAAGACAACCCAAATTTGCATAAGCTCATCAAGAAGGTGACTGATGACATTGAAGGTGCTAAGTACAATACGGCTGTTTCAAGCTTCATGGAATTTTTAAACCAAAACGCGGAAATGAGCCGGGACGATTATGGAAAATTTCTGATCCTTTTGTCGCCGTTTGCCCCGCACATAACCGAAGAGCTCTGGCACATGCTAGGGCGCACCGATTCTATCCACAAACAATCCTGGCCGTCTTTTGACGCGAATCTGATCAAACAGACCGAGATTTCCGTGGTGGTTCAGGTGATGGGCAAGACACGTGGGACGGTGACTGTCGTTCCGGGAACCAACAAAGACGAACTTAAGAAAATGATTCTTCTTGATCCTGGCTTAAACAAGCATTTGGCCGGGCGCGAGATCATCAAAGAGATCTTCATTCCAGACAAGCTGATCAACTTTGTCCTGAAATAGGCGAAAAAATGACGGACGACCAAATCCACAAAGCAGCGGCTGTTCTTAAGAAAGGCGGGGCAGTGGTTTTCCCTACGGATACCGCCTATGGCCTGGCTGTTGACGCGACAAATCCCAAAGCTGTCAGCCACCTTTACCGAATTAAGGCAATCAAACACCCAAAGCCGGAGCTGGTAATTTTTCCGAATATTCGCCAAGCGGCTAAGATCGTCCATTTCCCGAAATCGGCGAAAGTCTTAGTGAAAGATTATTGGCCCGGCCCTTTAACTCTGGTCTTAACAGTTCGATCAAAAGCCAAGATCTGGAAAGTTTTGGGAGCCGGGGGCGGAACGCTGGGAATCAGGAATCCTAATAATAAGACGGCTTTAGCATTAGCCAAGGCTTTAAATCGGCCGATAACCGCGACTTCCGCGAATTTGACCGGCCATCCCGCTTCCTACTCGGTTGCGGACGTAAAGAAAGATTTTGCCAAAGCTGAATTAAAGCCGGATTTTTATCTGGACGGCGGGAAACTTAAAAAGATTCAACCCTCCACCATTGTCGCAATCGATAAAAATCAGATACAATTGGTGCGTGAGGGCCCAATCCCATTTTCTGAAATCAAACAAAAAATCAAATGCTGCATTGGAACTACAACTATTTCAGCCGCAACGTCGGCAAAGAGGTAAAAGAAGTTTATTGGTTCGCTTCCTTAAACTCTCTGGCCCTGGCTTTAATCTTCATTTTCGAGCCGATCTACCTCTATAGCCTGCATTACGGCTTGTCGCGGATTCTTTGGTATTACGCTCTGGTTTATTTCGGCTATTGCCTGCTCATTTTTCCCGGAGCCAAACTCGCCAGCAAAATCGGATACAAACATTCGATTTTGATCTCGTCCGTGGTTTACGTGGCGTACTGGCTGACGCTTTACAGCGTTAAGGCCAATCCGAGCTTGTTCTTCGTGGCTCCGTTTTTGTTTTCAGCGCAAAAAGCCTTGTTTTGGCCGGCCTATAATTCGAACGTCGCCTTGGCTTCCATGAAGTTTCAGCGCGGGCGGGAAGTCGGATTTTTATTTTCTCTGACCGAAGTTTTTTCCATCATCGGGCCGATGCTGGGCGGACTCATTAGCGCCACGCTCGGTTTTGGCGCGCTGTTTGCCATTGCGTCGGCCTTAATGGTTGCCGCGGTGTATCCGCTGTTTCAGTCTCCGGACATTCATCCCAGGCACAACTTTAAGCTTGCCAATTTCGAAGCGATCCTCAAAAAATTTCCTTCGAATTTTTTCGGGTACTGGGGATATGCCGAGGACCTGATGCTCATGAGCCTTTGGCCGCTTTATATCTTTGCGGTTGTCCCGTATTTTCTGGGGGTTGGCACCATTGCGACGTTTGCTAGCCTGACTGCGGCTGTGATAATGTTATACATAGGAAGGGTTTCTGACCGGCTCGAGAAGCACAGGCTGATATTGCGCAACTCCTTCTTTTACGGTTTGACCTGGGTCTTCAGGGTCTTTGCCCGCGGTCCGGTCGGTGTGGTGCTGTTTGACGTTTTGACCAAGACCGGGCGGGGCTTAGTCCACGTTCCGGAAGTTTCCTTAACTTACGAACTGGCGGCCGAAGAAGGCCCGGACCACGCCATTGCCTACGCGGTTTTTTACGAGTTCAGCCTGGCCGTGGGCAAGGTCGTGACTGCGCTGGCCGGAATTCTCATTCTTCTTTATTCGAACGACAATATTTATCTTGTGTTCGTACTAGCCGGGCTTATGACCATGCTTTACGGGCTCTTAAAACCACATGAATCTAAAGCAAACTGATGCGGAAACTTATAAGTTGATCCAGGAAGAGCGGAAAAGATCGGCCGAGGTCCTGGAATTGATCGCTTCCGAGAATTATTGCTCGAAAGCGGTTTTAACAGCGCTGGGATCCGTGCTTTCAGACAAGTATGCCGAAGGCTATCCGCACAAGCGGTATTACGGCGGCAATTCAGTAATCGACAAGATCGAAGAGCTGGCCATTGAACGGGTGCGCAAGGCTTTTGACCTGCCCATCGACTGGCACGTAAATGTTCAGCCATACTCGGGCAGTCCGGCCAACCTTGAAGTGTTTGCCGCCTTGCTTGAGCCCAAGGACCGGGTGTTGTCGCTGGACTTGGCCCACGGCGGGCATTTAACCCACGGCTCACCCGTAAATTTTTCAGGCAAGACCTACAATTTTGAACATTATCCCGTGAACAGAAAAACGGGCCGGCTGGATTACACGGAAATTTTGAAAATAGCTGACCGGGTCAAGCCCAAGCTTATCATCTCAGGATATACGGCTTACCCGAGGACGATTGATTTTAAAAAATTTCGGGAGATTGCGGACAAGGTCGGCGCTATTGCCATGGCCGACATCTCGCACATTGCCGGACTCATTGTGGGCCGGGCCCATCCGACACCAATTCCTTTTTTTGACGTTGTCACTTCCACGACCCACAAAACTTTAAGGGGCCCCAGGGCCGCGATAATCATGTGCAAGGACCGGTTCGCGTCCGCCATTGATAAGGCGGTTTTCCCCGGCATGCAGGGCGGGCCGCACATGAATACCATTGCCGCAATCGGCGTGGCCATGAAGGAAGCGACCACTCCGGCGTTTAAGAAATATGCCCAGCAGATAATCGACAACTCCAAAGCCTTGGCCAACGCCTTGCAGGACTTCGGTTTTAAATTGGTGAGCGACGGAACTGACAACCATCTCATGCTCATTGATTTAACCAACAAGAACAGAACAGGTAAACAAGCCCAGAGCCTGCTTGAGGAGGCGGGGATCGTGGTCAACAAAAATTTGGTTCCATATGACCCAAGACCGCCGTTGGATCCGTCAGGAATCAGGATCGGGACCGCGGCCATCACGAGCCGGGGCATGAAAGAAAAAGAAATGCGCAAAATCGCTTCTTGGATTGCGGCTGTAATCACTGACCCTTCGGTTGCCGGCAAGGTCAAGGAAGAGGTCAAGCGCTTTTCAAAGAACTTCCCGGTTCCCGGGATCTAAAAATAAAACATGCTTCATCTTTGGCAGACAATAATTTTGGGAGTGATCGAAGGCTTAACGGAATTTTTGCCGATTTCGTCAACCGGGCACTTGATTTTGGCCGGCAAGCTGTTATCCGTTCCGGATTCCGATTTCTACAAGACCTTTGAGATTGTCATTCAGCTCGGCGCCATCGCCTCGGTGGTCGTCATCTATTGGAAGTTTCTTTGGGGCAACATCAAGTTCTGGCCCAAGCTCATCGCGGCTTTTATACCCACGGGCCTGATCGGATTTTTTGTTTACCCGCTTCTTAAAAGCCGCCTTTTAGGAAACGAAAGCGTGGTCCTATGGGCACTGCTTATCGGCGGGATTATTATCATCGTTTTTGAAATGACCTGGGGGAAAAAGATCGAAAACGCCGGACAGGAAGTGAAGAATATAACTTATCCCCAAGCTTTATTGATCGGACTTTTTCAGTCAATCGCCATTGTTCCAGGGGTTTCAAGGGCCGCGGCGACCATTATCGGCGGGCTGGCGCTTAAAATCGAAAGGCGGGCGATCGTCGAATTTTCTTTTCTGTTGGCGATTCCGACCATGGTTGCGGCCAGCGGATATGATCTTTATAAGAGCGCTCACGCATTTTCTTCGTCGCAATTTACAACCCTGGCCATCGGATTTGTGGCGGCCTTCATCGTGGCCATCATCGCGGTCAAAGGGTTCCTCAAGTTCGTGCAAAGCAAGAGCTTTACCTCGTTTGGAATTTACAGGATCGCTCTGGCTTTGGCTTTCTGGTTTTTGATCCGTTAAGAAAGAAACAAAATGTCCGGTTCCCTTCCAATCCAATTCTTCAACTGGTACTTTCTGTCCTTCCCCATGAGGATCCTTGAGAACGGGAAGAATTTCATGATCTGGTGCTGGCATTTTTTCTCCATCGGCTTTTTTATTCCGAGGATACTTTCGCCCTGGCACAAGGACATCACGTCCTACGGCCGGGGTTTTGATTTTGCGGTTTTTTTCCACACGCTGGCCTGGAACTTTATTTCGCGCTGCTTCGGCGCGATTTTCAGGACGTTCTTCATCGTTGTCGGATTGCTTCTGGAAGTTTTGATTTTTTCCACTACTGCGGTTTGTTTTGTCGGCTGGTATGCGGGGATCGCGATTGTCATCTATCTTTTCGTTTAACATGCGCAAATTCCTTTCCGAATCGAAATATTTGGGAGCGATCCGCCTGGAAGCGGCTTATTCAAAGCGGGTTGCCGGATTTGTCTGTTTTGCCTTCTTTTTTATCGGTCTGGTCCTGGTCTTAGTCGCTTTGGCATTGGAGCAGCCGCAACTGTTTCGCATTGCCAGAATTTTCGGAGCTTTGTTTTTGATCAATCTCGTCTACTGGCTGTTTTTGTCCGACCTCGAAGAAAATCATTATCACTCCGAACCGGAATTGGCTGCGCTTGTGAGTGAAAACCGCCTCGGACAACTGGCGAATTTCAGAACCGCCCGCGCGGTTTATTTCAGTGGGGTTAAGGACGGATTTTCAACCAGAGCATTCTTAATTCATCTGTCTGGAACGGCTGACTTCAGGCTGAGCTTAAAACGGCTGAATCTTGTCCTGCCGGATTTTCTTGCAAAAGCCAGGAACTTGGGGGACCAGACCGTTGACCTTAATACTTTCTTGCTTAAAGCGGCGGAAATAATGGCCAAAGAAGGAACTTCGGTTTTGGACGTGCCGCACTTGATAGTCGCCCTGTACCAATTGGACCTGAAGTTTAAAGACTTGATGTTCGAAGTTGACGTGAAGGAAGAAGATTGGCTTGAGGTCTTTCATTGGATGAGAAGGCATGACCATTACAGAAGGCTCGACCAGCGTTTTTGGGAGCCTGAACGGCTGCTGCGCGTTAAAGGGATCGGCAAGGACTGGTCCGCGGGATATACGCCGAATTTGGACAAGGTCGGGCGCGATCTGACGCAAGCCGTCGAATACAGCAAGCCGGCGCACATTTACGGGCATAAAAAGTACATCGAGCAGATTGAGCAATTTTTGGTGGATGGCACGCATAACGCAGTGGTCGTGGGGGAACCGGGCGTGGGACGACATGCCATTATTCAAAATCTTGCGGCTTTAATCAACAGCGGGGAAGTGCTGAGGCCTTTGCAGTACATCAGGCTCATTCAAATCGATTCGTCCTCGATCTTAAGCAGTTCAGTGGCCCAAGCCTCAAGCATCGATAAGATCAGGCTGTTGTTTACCGAAGCCATGTGGTCGGGCAATGTTATCCTCGTGGTCAATGATATTGACGCATTTTTCGACAATGCCCAGGAAGTCGGTAGGGTTAACGCAACCGAAGCGCTGCTGCCGTTTCTTAAATCGCGGCTTAAAATTATCGGACTTACCCGGCAGGAAGGATTTCAAGCCACGATCGGAAAGAACGCGGAACTGATGCGCTGGTTTGGCAAGATTGAAGTTAAGGAGCCGGGTTTTGACGAAACTTTGGCCATCCTTGAGGACCACGTGCGGCCGATCGAAGCCAGGACGGGTTTGTTCTTCACGCTTTATGCTCTGAAGGAAATCGTCAGGCTTGCGACCAAGCTCATCCAATCCCTGCCCAATCCGGAAAAATCGCTGGAGATAATGGATGCGGTCTCAATTTACGTCAACACCAAACAGAATCGGCGGACCGTTTTGGTGGAGGATGTTCAGCGGGTAGTGACGGAGCGCACGCAGATCCCGGTCGAGCAGGTGGCGGGCGAGGAAAAGAGCACTTTGATAAATATGGAGCAGCTTTTGCATGAGCGGATCGTGGGCCAAGACAAGGCCATTGTTGAAATTTCGAACGCCCTAAGGAGGGCGCGTTCCGGGGTCAGGTCGGAAAAGCGCCCGATCGGCAGCTTCCTGTTTCTGGGGCCGACCGGCGTGGGAAAGACCGAAACGACCAAGGCTTTGGCCGCGGTTTATTTCGGCAGCGAAAGCCGGATAATTAGATTGGATATGTCCGAGTACCAGGAAATCCATTCCATAAACCGTTTGATCGGCGACAAAGATTCGAGGCAGGGTGGCTACCTGACAGAAGCGGTGATTGACCATCCTTTCTCCATCGTGCTTTTGGATGAAATAGAAAAAGCGCACCCCAAAGTTTTGGATCTTTTTCTTCAGGTTTTGGATGAAGGCTGGCTGACTGACGCCTTGGGCCGCAAGATCGATTTCACCAACACCATGGTCATTGCCACTTCCAATGCCGGTGCCGAGCTTATCAGGCAGTCTGTTAAGGCCGGAAAAGTTCAGACGAACGAGCAGGTTTTGGATTACATCCAAAAGGGCCAGATCTTCCGGCCGGAATTTTTGAACCGTTTTGACGGCATTGTCCTGTTTGCCCCCTTAAGCCAGGACGAGCTGATCAAGGTCGCGGGACTGATCATTAAGGGCCTCAACAAGAGGCTTTTGGACAAGGAGATCAGCATCAAAGCAACGCCCGAGCTTTTGAAGCTTATCGTGGACAAAGCATACAGCCCCGAATTTGGCGCAAGACCGCTTCGAAGATTCGTGCAGGAGCATGTTGAAAACTATATCGCCAGCGGAATTTTGGACGGCTCAATCAAACGAGGCCAGGTTGTCGAGCTTAAGGCCGAAGTACTGAACGCAGCTTAGCCTTTGCAAATCCCGGGAGTTTGGGATAAAATGAAGTGCAAATAAAATTCCCGTGTAGTTGATGCCGCTGTGGTGGAACTGGCAGACACGCACGACTCAAAATCGTGTGGCTTTACAGCCGTGTCGGTTCGATTCCGACCAGCGGCACCAACTGTATAGGAGCGACCCCCGCGAAGGGAGAGAGTCTTGAGCCACATTAATTCAAGCTTTTAAAAAGGCGAAATCCCGCGAAACGAAGTGCAGCGGGACCTCCTTCGGCACCAATTGGAAACAGGTTCGATTTTTGAACACATACTTAAATTAAAGATTTGAAATCCCACGAGTGAAGCGAGTGGGACGATAGCGGCACCAACTGTATAGGAGTGACTCCCGCCTTCATTCAAAAACGAAAATTTTTTGCCCTTTTGTAAAGGGCATTTTTTGTTTTTAAAAATAGTTGCTATAATTTGCCAATCGTACCAACCCAAGGAGGCCGAATGGAAAACAGTCGAAGTACGAAGCCTGAAGAAGACGACCCCCGTTTTCAGCGGGTAATTTGCGGATCAGACGGCTGCCAGTATTCAGCGCCGATAAGCCAGTTTAGGAAGGTGGACGGAAAACTGTATTGTCCTTTCTGTGGTTATACAGGCGAACGTTTCAGTTTCTATCGGACTTCGACTCCCCAGTTAGGCTAATGGACAGTCCATTAGCCTTCTTTTTTAAGCAAAATTTTACCTTAAGGTTTTTATTTGATAGAATTTCAGCATAAATATGGACAAATTTGGAAGCAGTCTTGAACCAATAATCATTCCCGGATCTGACCAGCCGGTCGCAGACCCGGTTTTTGAGGAATTTGAATTGCCGACAAAGCCTTCGGTCATTGAAGAAGTTAAGGTCGAGCCAAAAGTTGAAACGGCCGCAGCTATAAAGACTCAGGCGGAAGCAAAGATCCTTGGTTCCTCCGTGGTCGAACTGACGAACATCCCTCAGACCGGGACTTTAAGCCACGTTGAGGCTTCGAAGATCAAGCCGAATCCCTGGCAGCCCAAAAAAGTTTTCAAGGAAGAGTATCTGCGGGAACTGTCTAATTCCATCAAAGAGCACGGGATCTTGCAGCCTTTGGTTGTCATTCCGCTGCCGAACGGCGAGTTTCAGCTGATCGTCGGCGAACGCAGGCTTCGGGCCGCCCAGCTTGCCGGGCTCACGCATGTGCCGGTCATCATCCGGGACGCCATGGCGGAGCAGCAAAAACTGGAGCTGGCTTTGATCGAAAACATCCAGCGGCACAACCTCGATCCGATCGAAGAAGCGCAGGCTTACCAGCAGCTTATAGATCAATACAAGCTGACCCAGGAAGAGGTTGCAAAAAAAGTAGGCAAGGGTCGTCCGACAGTCACGAACATGCTGCGGCTTTTAAATTTGCCGCTTAAGATCCAGCGGGCCGTGGCTGAAGGAATTATCAACGAGGGGCATGCCCGCCCGATTGTCTCCCTTCCGGGCCTGGAAAAACAGCTGGCCATGTTCGAGGAGATCGTCCGGGATAACATGACCGTAAGACAAGTCGAAGAGCGCGTCCGGCAGCTGATGGAACGGCCCAAACAGGTCAAAAACCAGCGGCACTCCTCTGATCCTGAAGTGGCGGCCATGGAATCGGAATTAAGAGGCAAGCTTGGGACCAAGGTTAAAATCCAGAAATCGGGAGAAAGCGGAAAGATCATGATAGAATTTTATTCCCAGGAAGAGTTGAACGGTTTTATGGAAAAGCTTTCAAAGCTAAACTAGGAAACGCAATCATTTGACAGCAATAATCAATCTAGTATAATTGCTTACATGAACCACGCACACAGCCTCGTCAATATTAATACCTCCT
>JBLMZH010000038.1:0-4505 GCA_050258715.1 Acidobacteriaceae bacterium | reverse complement strand
TGATTTCGCGGAACGAGAACGGCCCGGACCCCACCGGGCTTAAGTTTATGTCGGACAGCGGGAAATTGCCGGCGGGAATATTTTCCCAAACGTGCTTGGGCAGTATCCCAAGCTGGGCGATCGAGGTGATAAAGGGCGAGGAAATGTCAGGAAGTTTGAAGCTTAAGGTATAGTCGTCGATTTTTTCCACGCGAACCCGGCTCCAGGCGGTCCGAAGCGGGGACTGGTAATCTTCATTTTGCACCAGCGAAACCGTGTAGATAATATCGTCGGCCCGAAGCGGCTTGCCATCGTCCCATTTCAGGTTTTGCCTGAGTTTAAAGGTATAACTTTTTTGATCGGCGGAAATTTGAGGCAGGCTTTCAGCCAAGTCCGGAACCAGATTCAGATTTTGGTCGAACTTGACCAGACGGCTGAAGAATATCCGGGAAACGTCGGAGTCCACGTTGGTGGCGGGAGCCAGGATTGGATTGATGAAACGGGGCTGGCCCAAGATCCCTTCGGTTAATTCGCCGCCATAGGCTGGCTGGCCTGAATCGACGCGGGAAGTTCCGTAAACTAAAAATCCGCCGGCTGATAGGAACAGCACGGCGAAAATTAAAAGCTGGAGTATGTCCTTTTTGGTGAAGCTTTCGAAAAGATGCGGGATCTGGTTCTTCCTCAAGTTCGGCAGGAGCTTGAGTCCTTGCCAGGCTTGCTTGAGGAACGAAATGGATTTTTCGACAATGTCAGGCATCAGGCGGTTCGGCTATTTGTAGAGGAGCAGGGCCATGGACAGCCCGATAAAGACTACAGCCAGGGCTATTGTAAAATAATGCAGACCTTTGGCGATTCCGCGGCGCGATCTGTAGACCGAGCCTTCGCCTCCGAAGACCGTGGACAATCCGCCTTCGCGCTGCTGGAGCAAAATGCTGATAATGAGCAGAATGGTCGTGCCAATAAGCGAATAAATCAGAATGTTATGTATATTTTGCATGTATTTTCTTAAGTCGAAATTGCTCAAACATTTTGCCAGAAAATGAACTTTTGGTCAAGGATTGGACGGTAATCCTTCCTACTTCTTACCATTCATTAAATTTTTTACCTCATTACCATTTATTACCCTCTAAGGCGAAAGTGAGAATTAAATTTTCGCCTTTATTTTCTCGGCCAATTTGCTGCCCACGATCTCGGCGATTTCGGTCAGGCTGGCTTCGCGAATTTTTTGGACCGATCCGAACTTCAGGAGCAATTTTTGTTTTTTGTTCGGGCCGATTCCTTCAATTTTGTCCAAAAGCGAACGGGTCGCGGATTTGGAGCGAAGGTTCTTATGGTAGGTGATGGCGAAACGGTGCGCTTCGTCGCGGATGCGCTGGAGCAGGAATTTTGAGATGGAACTGTGGGGCAAAATAATGGAATTTTTTTCTCCGGGCAAAAATATTTCCTCGAGCCGCTTGGCCAAGCCCATGACCGGAATATTCAGTTCGGCGTCCTTAAGCACGGCAGTGGCGATGTTAAGCTGTCCTTTGCCCCCGTCGATGAGAATTAGATCCGGAGCGGGCCACGCCTTTACTTGGTCGTTCTTTTGTTTGAACCTTCTGGTCAGCATTTCTTTCATCATGCCGAAATCGTCCGGCTTGCCAGGTGTTTGAATTTTAAACCTTCGGTATTGGTCCTTTTGCGCCCGCGCAAATTCGAACACGACCATTGATCCGACCGCGTTCGTGCCCTGGATATTGGAAATATCATAAGCTTCGATCCGCCCCGGCAGCTCTTTTAATGAAAGAACCCGCATGAGCTCCTTAAGCGCGCTTAAAAGCCGGGCTTCCTCGAGCAAATGCTTGTCGGACTGCGCTTCCAAGTGCTGTCTGGCGTTCTCTTCGGCAAGCTTGATGAGATCCTGTTTGGGACCACGCTCGGGAACTAAGACCTTAACCTTATGTTTGCCGCGGGCATCGATCAGTTTTTTGATTGCCGTATCGTCGATTTTAATCGGCAGCATGATTTGTCTTGGCAGATTGGTGGCGTCCAGATAATAACGCTCCAAAAATTGCTGAAGCACTTCCTCTTCCGGGGCCTGCTTCGTGTTTTCAACCACAAAGTTTTCCTTCTGAATGAGTTTGCCTTCGCGGATGACAAAAAGATTGATGGCCGTTTGGGCGTCCGTGTAAGTGCCGAAAACATCCTGGCTGACCTTCGTCGAATAGACCAGCTTTTGCCGTTCCATGCTCCGGTTGAGCGCAAAGATCTGGTCTCTGAACTTGGCGGCTTTTTCATATTGTTCGTTTCGCGACAAATAATTCATGTGTCCCTGCAGTTCTTTCAGCACCTGGCTTTGCCGGCCTTCCAAAAATTCGATGATCTTAAAGATGGTCGTGCGCTTGTATTCCTCGGGCGTCACCTTGCCGATGCAAACGCCCGGACATTTTTGAATATGATAAAAAAAGCACGGCTTGCTTCCGACTTTGTCGTTTGAGCAATAGGGGAAGATTCTTCTGACCATGCGCAAAGTTTCGCGGATCGCGGTCGCCGAAGTGTAGGGCCCGAAGTATTTGGCGTTCTTGTCGTCGGTCTTGCGGTCAAAGCCGATGGTCGGGATTTCGTCCTTGAGATTGATCTTAAGGAAGATATAATTTTTGTCGTCCCTGAGCCTGACGTTGTACTTGGGCTTAAGCTGTTTGATGAAATTATTTTCGAGCACCAGGCTTTCGACCTCGTTGTCGGTTACGACGTAATCCAAGTCGGCGATTTGCGCGACCATCCTCTCGATTCTCGGCTCGTGATTGGCGGATTTGGCGAAATACGAAGATACGCGCGACTTCAAATTGATGGCCTTGCCCACGTACAAAAACATCCCGGAGTCGTTCTTAAACAAATAAACTCCGGGTTTTTTGGGCAGTTCGCTGATCTTTTCCTTAACGCTTTTCATGAATTGTATTGTAGCTAATATTCGAAGAGTGTTGAAGCATAACGGGTTTAAGCCTTCAAATTAGACCGTTGAGGGCTTGCCACGACCCTTAATTTCCACTATACTGTGTAGGCTTTTTTTAGCCGCTTTTTTAAACGGCCTGTCTGTGCGTACTTATTTTTTAAACTTAAGACTTATATCTTAGATGCACGATAAAATCACGATCCGGGGAGCCAGGGTCCACAACTTAAAGAACCTCGATGTCGACATTCCGCGCAACAAACTCGTGGTGATCACGGGATTGTCCGGATCCGGCAAGTCGTCCTTGGCCTTTGATACGATTTATGCCGAAGGGCAGAGGCGCTACGTCGAATCTTTGTCCGCCTACGCGCGCCAATTTTTGGGTTTGATGGACAAGCCGGATGTGGACAAGATCGAAGGCTTGTCTCCCGCGATCTCAATCGACCAAAAATCCGCTTCCCACAATCCGCGTTCGACCGTGGGCACAGTTACTGAAATTTACGATTATCTCAGGCTTCTTTTCGCGCGTGTCGGTACGCCGCACTGTTACGTTTGCGGCCGGGTCATTTCCGGACAGACTGTGACTCAGATGGTCGATCAGATTATGGGCATGAGCGAGGGCACCAAGATCATGATCCTAGCCCCGGTCATCCGCGACCAAAAAGGCGAGCACAAGCACATGCTCGAGGAGGTCAAGAAATCCGGCTACCACAAGGTGCGCTTTGACGGCACAATCATGGATTTGTCCGAAGCGTTGCAGCTGAAGGTTGATAAGAAAAAGAAACACACGATCGAAGTTTTGGTCGACCGCATTTCGCTCGACACGGGCGACCGGACCAGGATCGCCGATTCGCTGGAAACCGCTTTGGATCTGGGCAACGACACGGTTTTGATCGTCAAAGACGAAAAGGAAGAGATGCTACTTTCCAGCAACTTTGCCTGCCCCGAAGGCCACATGAATTTGCCCGAACTCAATCCGCGGAATTTTTCCTTTAACTCTCCGCACGGAGCCTGTCCTGATTGTACCGGTTTGGGCACGAGGCTTGAGATCGATCCGCAGCTGGTCATTCCCAACGACCGGCTGACTTTGGCCGAGGGCGCGGTCAGGCCGTGGAGCAAAACCACCTCGCGGCTGACCTGGTACGGCCGGATTTTGGAAGCTTTGTCCCGGGAGTACAAATTTTCACTTAATACTCCGGTTAAAGATCTGCCAAAGGAGACCTTAAACGTCATTCTTTACGGCAGCGGGGACAGGAAAATCGAGGTTGAAGGGGAATTTATCTCTCCCAACCGCGAGGGCGAATATAAAGTGAACACCGTGTTTGAAGGAGTCATTCCGAATTTGACCCGCCGGTATAAGGAAACTGATTCCGATTATATGCGCTCGGAGATCGAGCAGTACATGCGCATCAAACGCTGCCCGACCTGCAACGGAAAAAGGCTCAAGCCGGAATTTTTGGCCGTGACCATTGACGGCAAATCCATCGTCGACATGGCGAACATGAGCATTGATGACGCGGTTAGTTTTACCACCAAGCTCAACAAGAAATTATCCGAAAAGAACGTCAAGATTTCGTCCCAGGTGCTCAAGGAGATC
>JBLMZH010000037.1:0-3451 GCA_050258715.1 Acidobacteriaceae bacterium | reverse complement strand
AAGTGACAGCAAGCGCGCTGCCTCCCGAGACCCGGCCCCAGGCAATGACATTTTTGCCGTCCATGGCAGCCTTCGCCACATTGGTGTTCGCCAACTGGCTGAAGTTCACTCCGCTGTCGGTTGACCATTCGGCGAATGCCGAGCGGGCCATGGCGGGCAGCTGCCCTTTAAAACTTGCAGGCGCGCTGTCGACATTTAAAGCATAGGTCCACTGCGGCTGCAGTTTCCACCCGGCAGCAGCGACCACAGAATCAGAGGCTGGATCAGATCCGATGCAAACCGGCGGCTGAGGCTTGGCGTTATGGACGAAAACCCGCATTTTTATTTTTGAATGTCCCGGCACATCATAGGTCCCGCTAACCTGAGGCAAATCCGCCTGTTCGGGTTTAACAGCCTCAGCTGCGTTCGGAACGTAAGAAAACACGCCCAAAACAGCAACAATGAGAAACGCGAAGAAAGGCTTCTTCATGTTTATTGCTTAATGATATTAGAACCTATAATGAAGTTTCGATTCATAGGTTCCGATACATTCAAATGTAGCACAAAGCAAAATAACCGAAAATCGGGTCTTGTCAATAGCCGGAGCTTGTCCAAATAGTGTGCTTAATTAGCTTTCCTAAATAAAAAACCGCCCGGTAAAGGACGGTTTTAAAAACTATTTTATGACTTGGAAAGTCTGCTGCCAGACTTTTTCCCCGCCTCCGGGTCTGTCAGGTTCGGCGAAAATCGCGTACTGCCCGATGCTAAAGAAAAAATATTTTGAGGGGTGTTTTTTATCCATCAGAAAATAACTGATCCCGTTGGTCGCCCTGTAAATTTTCGGGCACTTGTTGTTGTCAAACCAAGCCTTTTCAGGATTCTCAGTGTCGATCGGATACAGGATCGTTCCAAACTCAAAATCCTTGCTGTAGCCTTCCCAATCCTCGTCCCCGCCTTTCCAGGTCACAACGTAGCAGTCCGCGCTCGAAATGCCCTTTAAGAACTTTTGTTCGATGGCCAGCTTAAGGCTGTCATTCGGATCCTTCGCAAATTCCTGGACCCACTGCCCTGACAAGCCTCCAACAAAAATCCTGCCCGTTTCCTCCAAAATAGGATTCCCGTGCTTTTCAAGATAATTAAACTTTACGCCGAGCTTTTCTGAAGTGTAGGTTTTTACACCTTCAGGCAACGGCTTATTGGGATCTTCCTTGGGCGTGTTCGAAACCAAAAGGTCGGCATCCATCACGTCCGTGCCTTTGGTCTTTTGAAATTCCAGGCTGGCATAGGTGCCGAACGCGATCGCAAACACAAAAACCACGACAGCGCCCAATTTCGAGTACCAGGTGACTTTATGCCATTCGATCTTCATAATTGAATTCGAGTTAACAATCTATTTTAAAATTTGAATTTTAACGGGCGAAAATTCCGCCTTTGTGGTACCGGGGTAAGCCACGAAGCTCGTACCTTCCTTAAAATCGGCAACACTCGCCTCGACAATGCTGAATACCCCTTTTTTATCCTTAACCTGCTTGATGAGTTTGGTGTCGGACCCGACGTTTGCAAGTTTTTCCTGGCCGTCAACGGACTTAAAATATATTTTATTGCCGTCCGTCTTCGTGACCGTGCCTGAAATGAAGTTCAATTTGTTGTCGGACTCTTTGAACTCTTCTTCTTTCTGCTGTTCCGGCTGGTTGACAGTGGCCGGTTTGCGGTTGGAAACCAGGATCCCCACGACCACCAGAACCGCAACCAAACAGACTGCGGCAACCGTGAGCAAGTTTTTTTTATTTACTTTGATCATAAAAAGTTAAGGTAATCTTAGTTCCTGGGGATTGCTCGGCAGAATCGTGTCAATCGCGTATCCCGGCCGGTCGGCTGGCGTTATTCTCCAGGTCCCGTAAGGAACGCCGGTCAGAGTTTGAGTGCCTGACCCGGAATATGTGGCCGGCGACCATCCAATGGGCGCGGTCAAAGTCCAGGTAATCCCGGGGTCGATCGTGACAGTTACCCAGCCGTCATCCCTCAACTCAAAGCTGGTCGCCCCGCAAAAGCCATCCCCCGCATAGGTCGGGTAATCCGGGTTCAACAAATAAACGTGGACAGATACCGAGCCTAAACTGTACAAAGAAGCGGAACTCAGTCCCAGCGACGACTGCCAGGTATTGGCATTGATTTTGGTTCCCGGGTACCAAATAATATCGTCCTGCCCGTTCGCATCGGACCAGGTCGCTGCCCCTAATCCGGTAACGTCAGCCGAAACCCCGTTTATCGTAAGCAGCCAGGTACCGTTCGGCCGGACAGTAATGGTGCCCGGTCCCGGGGCCACTCCGGTACAGGTCGGTTTTTGAACGACTCTCAATATCAAAAGCGGCGAATCAGGCCCGAACCAATTGACGTGTTCCTGAAGCATCCGCACCTGAAAATTGTAAGTTCCTCTTATGGTCGGGGTAATTGTGGTGCTGAATGTTTTGGACTGGCCGGGAGTGACAACTTCAGAAAATTCCAGCCTGACAGGCGGTATAATTTCCGACAATAAATTATCTTTAGTGCCTAATTTAAATCTGTAGTCCCAATAACCGCCGCCGCTAGGGGCGAGTTCATTCTGCCTCACCCGCGCATTGTCCCAAGTCTGCGTGCCGTTGTTGTTCCAGGTGATTGAATAATTGTAGGACTGGCCTGCAAGCAAAGTAATGGTCTCTCCCTGAGATCTTGCAACCCCGTTGATCGACTGGCTGACAAAAGCGGCATTCGGACCACCGCTAATGGTATTGATAGGAACCGTGGCAAGCCGTCCGATCTGATAATAACCGTACTTACTCAAAGTCACGTACAAACGATAATTGCCGGTTTGAGTAGGAGCGTAAATCCAAAAGGGTTGGTCAAGATACTGCCCGGGATTTACCGTCGTTGTAAGCACGACAGACGCCACCTGGTAATCAGGGCACCAATTCGGGTTGTTCGGGTCATTCCCGCCCCAGGCGGGACTGCAGACTTCGAGCACATAATTTGATCCCGCGTACCAGATCTGATCCCCTGCATTCTTGGCATGGGCATGAACCCAAATTCTCATACCTCGCTCAACTCGCCATCCATTAGTGTCATTGACGTTCCCGCCATACGGCGCGCCGGCGAATTGATAAGCTTCGGTTCCGATCCAAAGCGCCGTCTCGCTAGCAACATCAGCGGCCTTGGCCCTCCCCCCGAACGCCAACAGTCCGCCCGTGACAATGCCGATTAAAAATAAATATTTCAAAATTTTTGTCATTTTATGGTTTGTTTATTTTTTATGGGGCTTCCTCGCGGTACATGGGAGTTCTCGGTTTTGAGGTTTTGACAATGATCGGCCCGAACTTGCCGCAGGTTTGCTGATCGACGAGAGCATTGTGGTACCAATCGATGCAAAGCGTGTTGTATACGGTTTCCATAGTGTTGGGAAGATGCGCGGCGATGATGGCGTCGATTTCGATGACCC
>JBLMZH010000036.1:0-7492 GCA_050258715.1 Acidobacteriaceae bacterium | reverse complement strand
GACGGTCCGGACATTTATCGCCCTCAGCGCCAAGCCTTTTTTGCCTTCAATCCTTACACCCAAGCGTTCGAGTCCGGCTTGCAAGTTGAGTCTCGAGAGGCCTTTGTACCAATCGTATCCTTGTTCGAGTTTTTTGCTGATCTTGCCGGTCTTTGCTTCTTTGAACTTTTCCAACCTTTGTGCAGTCAGCATTATCCGCTCGGCCAAAAACGTTTCGGCGCTGTTTCCGACAAGTTTGGCAACAGCTTCCTTGTATTCGGTCCTCGCTTCCTCGACTACCGTCTTTCTCTCTTCCTTGCTGCCCTTTCCTCGGTGAAGCGCGGCTTCGGCTTCAGCAAGCTTGCTTCTGGCAGCTTCGACTTCCGCTTCAAGTGCTTGAACTTCGGCGGGTTTTTCTTCTGCCGGCCCTTCCTCCGGTTTTTGTTCGACTGTTTCTTCCGGAGTCTCCGTCAAGGGCTTTGCTTCGGGCATGGGTGGCATTACCTCTTCCGCAGGTTTTTCAATCACGACTTCCGAAGACTCAGGCTTGGGCGCTTCTGTTGGAGAATTTTCCGGAACTGGTACAGCTTCAGTATGTCCAACGGCCGTTTCAAGACCGAGCAGCTTGCTCAACTCCTCAACGCTGGCGTCGGGCCTGACTGAAATTACCCCGTCCGGCCTGATCAAACTCTTGTCCCTTAAGGCCACGTAGCGAATCACTTCGGTATTGAGGTTAAGTTGCGAAATTTTATCCAAAAAATTCCTGGCCAGCTCAAGATTTTGGCCGACTGATGATACCGGCGGGTAGATAAGGACAATATTTTTATCACCGAGCAGTTTTTCCGTTTCTCTGAGTTCAGGCAGGATATCTTTTTCCCGAACACCTACCGCCTCTTTCATTCGCTGCATGTTTAAACTTACTCTGAGGCTTTTTATAAAAAATTCATAGGCGGCTGCCCGCTTGGGATATTTTGCCGCAAATCGATCATAATCATCCCGGGTAGACAATTTCCTCAGTTCAGGATCGAATTTCGGATGGCTGTAAGGCTCGTCGCCGCGCTCTTCGTCTTTATTTTTTTCTGGTTTGATTTCCGTCTTTTCCTTCTTTGATTCAGCCGGCTTGTCTTCCGCAGGTTTTTCAGATTTTGGAGCTGCTGGTTTCGGCGTCTCTTTCGGCTTTGATGCATCCATCAACTGAATCAATCTTTCCCTCGGCTGTTCGTGGCTTGCGATCTCGTCCAAATGCTGATCATTTAGTTTTCCGCCTGACTGAACTTTTATCCGCTCCCGAAGATCACCCAAAGGAACGCCTTTCAGCTCGGACCCTTTGGCATTTAAATTCAAAAGTCCGGCGAGGTTAAAACGCTGCCGGACAGTAGCTAAAAGATTTTGATCAGCCAGCGCTTTTGCCCTGTCCTCTTCGGAAAGATTGCCGATCAATTCGTAGCAATGCTCGTAAATTTTTGCGGATACAACCCGGTCTTCCTTGAGCTTGTCGAGTTCAGTAATATCAAGGCCAAGGCTTTTGGCCTGGTCAAGCAGGGTTTGCCTGTCAATCAAAACTTTGCTCTTGGCAGCAGTGGTGATCTCGCCTTTTTTATCTCTCTCTTTGACAGCGTCCTTGAGCCGTTTGATCCGTTGGTTTAAAGTTCCTCCGCCGATATCTTTGAAATATTCCTCGGGAGTCAGAACTTTTCTGGCTTTTCTGGCCCAACTTAAATAACCGGGATACAGTTCTTTGTCCGAAATGCCCTGAAGCTCTTCGTCTGTCAGGACCATTTCGACCTTGAGCCTGGCCCGGTTCTCAACCTTTTTTTCTTCCGCGGATTTTTCCGGCCTTCGTTCTGGATCTTTTGCAGCCAAAGCCTCAACCGCCGGCTGCTCAGCCTGTACTTTGGAGGCATGCTCGGAAATGTTTTCTTCCGCAGCCTCGGTTTTGGTTTCTTTCGGATTTTCCGGGGATTGCTCGCGCTCAATGACGCGGCTCAACTCTTCGTTGTCCATTGGCGGCGTTTGCCCGGAGGCCGGATTATTTCTGAATATGGTTACTCCACGCTCTCTGCTCATAGATGTAACATCAATTCCTTGAATTTTTTGTTTCTTTCAATTTTTCTGTCCTGCAAATCTTAACAAATTATACCATAAGGTCTTATTTTTGACAAATTAACGCAAAAGACGCTAAACTTTAAGAAAGACATTCTTCAAAGAAACAAAAATTCCAATGCCTTTGTACATAAACGACCTTGCCTCGCTCTTCATTTTAGCCACCGCCCTAAGCGTTGTTGCCAAATTGTTGCGCCAGCCGCTGATACTCGCCTATTTGGCAACCGGGGCTTTGGTGGCCTGGCTTGGATATTCCGAAATTGCCGGCAAGGATATTTTTCAAACCTTTGGCGATCTGGGGATCATGTTCCTTCTGTTCCTAGTCGGACTTGAAATCAACTACACTTCGCTAAGGTTGGTCGGAAAAATTTCGCTCATTATTGGAATTCTGCAAATTTTCGTTACAACAGTTGCCGGATATTTTTTGGCAAGGCTTTTAGGCTTCGCTTCGCTGCCCTCGCTTTATTTGGGACTAGCCCTGACCTTGGCGAGCACGATCATTGTCGTCAAATACCTTTCGGACAAGCGCGACTTAAACAGCCTTTACGGCAAGATCAGCATCGGACTTTTGCTTGTGCAGGATTTGGCCGCGATTTTGATCCTGGTCGTTTTGTCCGGAATCAAAAGCAGCGGTTCGGTTTCCCCCATGGATATTTTTTTGACCTTGGCCAAGGCTTTGATCCTGTTCGGGGTCACCATTTGGCTGGGACGAAAAATCTTGCCGCACCTGTTCGACGAGATCGCCCAATCGCAGGAAATGATGTTCTTAACCAGCACTGCCTGGCTGTTCCTTATCGCTCTCATTGTCAAACAATTCGGTTTTTCGGTTGAGATCGCCGGCATTCTGGCAGGATTGAGTTTGGCGAATTCGTCGGAAAATTTCCAGATCGCCAACAAAATCCGTCCATTGCGGGATTTCTTCATCATCATTTTTTTCATTATCTTAGGCTCCGCCTTTGTTAACGTAAACTTTTCAGGCTTGGCCACGCCAATCATTGTCTTAAGCTTGTTCGTGCTCATAGGCAATCCCCTGATCATGCTCGTTATCATGGGCTTGCTGGGCTTTAAAAAACGGACGAGCTTTCTGGCGGGCCTCACTGTTTCGCAGATCTCAGAATTCAGCCTGATCATGGCTGCCTTGGGCAAAGAAATCGGACACATTGACTCGACCGTGGTCGGAGTGATCACAGCCGTGGGTATAATTTCAATCACAGTCTCTTCCTATCTTATTCATTACTCCAATCATCTTTTCAAATATCTCGAGCACATCCTTTCGGTATTTGAAAAAAAGATCAGCAGCGACTTAAAGCTTCCCTTGCGGCCCAAAAAATCAATCGTCTTAATCGGATTCCACCGGACCGGTCAAAGCTTGGCTCATAACCTTCCGGTTGAAGACTTGATGGTCGTGGATTTCGATCCTGAGATGACCAAAAAACTTGAAAAGCTCGGCTACGATTATATTTTCGGGGACATCGCGGACGAAGAAGTCTTTAGCCAAATTACAACGACCAAAACCAAGCTCGTTATCTCAACCAGCCCCGATCTTGAGGACAACCTCATGCTCATTTCTTACCTGAACAAGCTTAAACGCCGCCCGGCTTTGGTCGTGCGCGCGGAAACCGAGCGCGACGCTTTGCTTTTCTACGACGCCGGCGCGGACTACGTTTTGGTTCCGCATCTGTCCTCAGGCCACCATTTGGGCAAGCTTTTGGCCGGCTACCCTTCGATAAAACAGCTGGATAAGCTCAAAAATCACGATCTCAAGCTTATTAAGCGCGACCTAAGCGATTGATATTAAAGCTGCCTTACAAAGGGCGGCTTTTTTGGTTATAATTAACCTATGCTTAAACTTTACGATACATACGCGCGAAAGATCAGGGAATTTGTCCCTATTAAAGACAAGACAGTCGGCTTATATACTTGCGGGCCGACGGTTTATAATTTTGCCCATATCGGCAATCTTAAAACCTACATTGTCGAGGATATTTTAAAGCGCGTCCTGACCTATGACGGCTATTCGGTAAGGCATGTAATGAACATTACGGATGTCGGGCATTTAACTTCTGATCAGGATTCGGGCGAAGACAAGCTGGAGAAAGGTGCAGAAAGAGAACACCGCTCGGTATGGGAACTTGCCGATTTTTACGCGAGATCATTTTTTGACGACCTCAAGCTTTTAAATATCGTTTCGCCGGATATCACAGCCAAGGCCACGGAACACATCAAAGACCAGCTGGCCATCATTGAAATTTTAGCGAAAAAAGGTTTTGCTTACGAAACCAAGCAGGCCGTGTATTTTGACGTTTCCAAGTTTCCCGATTATTCGAAGCTGACCGGACAGAAGCTGGATGAAAAACAAACTTCAAGGCAAGAGGTCGTGCAGGACCCGGACAAAAAACACCCGGCGGACTTTGCTTTGTGGTTTAAACTGGCAGGAAGATTTGAAAATCACGTCATGCATTGGCCCTCGCCTTTTGGCGAAGGCTTCCCCGGCTGGCACATCGAATGCTCGGCCATGTCCGCAAAATATTTGGGACAGCCGTTCGACATCCATACCGGCGGCATTGACCACGTGCCAGTGCATCACGCCAATGAAATCGCACAAAGCCAGGCAGCGTTTGATAAGCCTTTGGCTAATTACTGGATCCATTCGGAATATCTGCTCATAAACCAGGGAAAGATGGCCAAGTCCGAAGGCAACTTTTATCGGCTTAAAGACGTCGTCGACAAAGGCTTTGACCCGCTGGCCTTCCGCTACCTGGTTTTTGCTTCGCACTACCGTTCCAAAATGAACTTCAGTTGGGAAAGCTTATCCGCGGCCCAAAACGCCCTGCGCAGCCTTTACGAAACAGCCGCCGGAATAAAAGTTGTTGGCAAAACGATTCCTAAAAAGTATTGGGATGATTTTTCACAGGCCCTAAACGACGATCTAAACACACCAAAAGCTTTGGCTGTAATCTGGGATATGCTTCGCTCAAGCGAACCGGAAGAAAACAAATTAGCCGCGCTGTTTAAATTTGACGAAGTCTTAGGCTTAAACTTAAAAGAAGCCTGGGAAACAAATCAAAATATCCCAGCTGACGTTAAGGATCTGGTTTTGGCCCGCGACAAAGCCAGGGAAGAAAAGGATTTTACGCGCTCGGACTCGCTGCGGAAAGATCTTGAAAGCAAGGGTTTTATAGTCAACGATACCCCTGACGGGACCAAAATCAAGAAAAAGTTCTGAAAGCCTAAGCAAAACTAAAATTCGGATTTATCCCCACTATCCCCAGAATCCACAGTATTGCTTTCCAAAGTATTCGGATACATAATGTTTCCACGCTAACCTCGGGTATATGTCCAGAAAATCCCAAGAAACACAACCGTCTTCTGATTCCGTCAACCGCATCCCACCCCAAAACCTCGAAGCCGAACAGTCGGTTTTGGGATCTTTGATGTTGGACAAGGACGCTGTGATCAAAGTTGCGGACACGGTTACTCCCGAAGACTTCTACGAGGACCGGCACAAGGTCATTTATCAGGCTATCTTAAGGCTTTATGACGAGCGATCCTCAATTGATGTCTTAACGGTTTCGAACAAGCTTCAGGAAGGGGTCAGCCTGGATCAGATCGGCGGCTTAAGCTACTTAACGACCTTAGTCAATTCCGTGCCTTCGGCGGCTCACGTGGTTTACTATGCCAAGATCGTCAAGCGGAAAGGCACTTTAAGGCGCCTCATCTCAGCGGCCACTGACATTGTCGGGCTTGGCTACCAGGAAGGAATCGAGCTGGAAACCCTGCTTGATACGGCTGAACAAAAACTGTTTTCGGTTTCGCAAAAATATTTGAAACAAAACTTTGTACCGATCTCCGACATTTTGCACGAAACTTTTGACCGCCTGGACGAACTTCACCGGGAAAAAGGCAAGCTTCGCGGCACTGCCACCGGCTTTACCGATCTCGACAGCAAGCTGGGCGGTTTGCAAAAATCTGACCTTATTATTCTTGCGGCCCGCCCGTCCATGGGCAAAACCTCACTAGCTTTGGATTTTGTCCGAAACGTGGCCATGACTGAGCGCAAAGGCGTGGCTGTGTTTTCTTTGGAAATGAGCAAGGACCAGCTTGTTGACCGCCTCCTTTCGGCCGAGGCTGATGTTGATCTTTGGAAAATGCGAACCGGCCGGCTGAACGACCAGGGTCCGGACAATGATTTCGAACGGATCGGGCACGCCTTGGGTCGGCTGTCCGAAGCTCCAATCTATATTGACGACTCCGGATCTTTAAACGTCATGGAACTTCGGACCAAGGCCCGCCGCCTTCAGTCGGAACATGATTTGGATTTGATTGTCGTTGATTATCTTCAGCTGATGCAGGGCCGAAGCATAGAAAACCGCGTGCAGGAAGTTTCGGAAATTTCGCGCTCACTGAAACTTCTAGCCAAAGAGCTGAACGTCCCGGTACTCGCCTTGTCCCAGCTTTCACGCGCTGTTGAGCAAAGAGGCGGCGACAAACATCCTCAGCTTTCCGACCTCAGGGAATCAGGTTCAATCGAACAGGACGCGGACGTGGTCATGTTCATTTACCGCGACGAGATGTATACGGGGAACGACTCGAAAAAACCGCACATCGCCGAGATTCTCATCAAAAAGCACCGCAACGGCCCGACTGGCGAAGTGGAACTGTTCTTTGACGGCGAAAAGACCTCGTTTAAAAATCTAGCAAAAGCTCAAACCCCCGAAGAAGTGATGATGGGCCAGATCATGGACTAGCATAAAACATATTCCCCGCACTTAAAGCCCTGGCTTTTCGCGGGGTTTTTTGTATCTTTCCCGCGGTTTTTAGCTTGTTTTTAGCCTGCTTATCCTTTAAAATTATTGGTGTATGTCAGTCCTCCCAAAATCAGTTCAAAATCTGATCAACGAATTTTCCAAACTCCCCGGGATCGGCCCTAAGACCGCCAGCCGCCTCGCCTTTTATCTTTTGAAACAGCCGGAAATGGATTTGGAATCATTTTCAAAATCGCTTTCCAATTTGAAAAAAGAGATCATTTTTTGCTCGACCTGTTTCAATATGGCTGAGACTGATCCGTGCAAAATTTGTTCCGACCCGAAACGCAACAGCAATTTGATTCTGGTTGTCGAAGATCCGCTGGATGTCGTGGCCATGGACCAGATCGAAAGTTTCGACGGGCTTTATCACGTGCTCCAAGGAGTGATCTCGCCTTTGGACGGTGTCGGCCCCGAAGACCTGAAGATCGCCGAACTTTTTTCCCGCCTCTCGGATAAAGACGAGCCCAAAGAGATTGTGCTCGCCACCAATCCTTCGATGGAGGGAGAGGCCACGGCAATGTATATTTCCAAAGAATTGAAACATCCGAAATATTCGCACGTGAAAGTGACCAGGCTCGGCCGCGGCCTGCCAATGGGCGCTG
>JBLMZH010000035.1:0-3026 GCA_050258715.1 Acidobacteriaceae bacterium | reverse complement strand
ATAATTTTTTTACCGCCCTGGTCGTGGCTGTGGTCTTGGGGATTATCAATATTTCCATAAAGCCGCTGCTTTTGATTTTGACTTTGCCTCTGACCGTGATTACCCTGGGCTTGTTCGCTCTGGTTATCAATGCGCTTTTGATCCTGTTGGCCGGCAAGATCGTGCCTGGGTTTGAGATCGCTTCTTTTTGGTGGGCCGTGCTGTTCAGCATCGTGCTTGCGATAATCAACGGGGTCTTCCGCAAACTTTAACCGCAATTCGAGATTAGCCCACGCCACCTTCGAAGTGGTTTTAATTTTATGCCAAAAGCAAAACGCATCTATTTGGACCATGCCGCTACGACTCCGATTGCCAAGGAAGTGTCTTTGGTCATGGCCGACTTCGACCGCCGGCAGTTCGGCAACCCGAGTTCGATCCATCACGAAGGCCAGGAAGCGAGAGCTTCCATTGATTCGGCCCGGGCAGATATTGCGGAATTTTTCAATTGTCTTCCCCAGGAAATAATTTTCACCTCCGGAGCGACGGAAGCCAACAATCTGGCCATTGCCGGCTGCATCTCGGATTACGTTTCCAGGCACAATGCCAAACCCCATGTCATTACCACAATCCTTGAACACCAGTCTGTCTTTAATACGGTTAAGACCGCTTATGAGAGGGGAATCATCGAAGCGACCTTCGTCGAACCGGACAAAAACGGCATCACTGATCCGAAAAAAATCGTGGCCGAGATCAGGGACAATACCATCCTGATTTCGCTCATCTTTGTTTCGAACGAGATCGGAACGCTTCAGCCGGTGCGCGAGCTGGGCAAGCTTTTGGCCGAGTATAATTCCAAATCCCGGCAAAAAATCATCTTTCATACCGACGCAGTGCAAGCCGTGAAATTTTATAACTGCAACGTCAAAAAATTGGGCGTTGATCTGCTGACTTTTTCCGGACACAAGATCAACGGACCTAAAGGTATTGGCGGCCTGTTTATCAAGGCCGGCTCCCGGCTCAATAAAATTCAGTTTGGCGGCTCGCAGGAATACGAGAAACGGGCCGGGACTCAAAACACAACCGGGATAATCGGAATGAGCAGGGCGATTTTGCTGTTGGGGAGTTTGGAAAACAGGGAAAGTTTGGCGAAAAAAATCCGCAAACTCAAGGATCACTTGGCCGATTTTGCCGTAAATCAAAAGATCCAAATCTTGGGCGACCACTCTCTCGAAAAGTCATGCCCGGATATTTTGACTCTCTATTTCAAAAACTTGGACCAGGACACGCTTTTGGCCCGCCTAGATGTGGCCGGCTATTCCGTTTCAAACGGAAGCGCCTGTTCTTCCGGCTCGACCAATCCCAGCAATATCTTGAAAGCTCTTCATGTTCCGGGTAAGGGCGCTGTGGTCAGAATTTCTTTGGGCAAGTCGAACACTCTTTCCGAGATCGAGAAACTTGAAGATCTTATTTCTAACCTTATCAACCGTGGCAGCCACCCGAAAAAACTTCTGGCAAAAACTTAAAAAACCGATCATTGCGCTGGCTCCGATGGCCGACGTCACTGACGCGGCTTTTCGGCGAATTCTCGTAAAATACGGCAAGCCGGACGTGCTTTGGACCGAATTCGTGTCAGCTGACGGCCTGTGTTCAGACGGCCGCCAACACCTGCTTTTGCACTTAAAATACACCCAGAAAGAACACCCGATCATAGCCCAGATATTCGGAAGTGATCCGCAAAAAATCAAACAAGCCGCCAGGATTATTCAAGACCTGAAATTCGACGGACTCGACATCAATATGGGCTGCCCCGACAGGAAAATACTCAAGCAGGGAGCCGGAGCTGAACTGATCAAAGATTTCTATCTGGCAAAACAAATAATCAGAGCGGCAAAACAGGGAGCGCCCAAGATTCCCATCTCAGTCAAAACCAGAATCGGCTACAACCGGATCGAACTTAAAGACTGGCTTATTAATCTTCTAGAGGAAGAGGTTGCAGCAATTACCATCCACGGGCGGACAAAAAAAGAATTGTCCTTAGTGCCGGCCCATTGGGACAGTATTGCCGAAGCGGTTAACATTGCTCGCAAGTTTGAAAGGAACAAAAAACACCAAACGATCATTTTGGGAAACGGCGACGTTACCGGACTTAAAGACGCCTTCAGCAAGATTAAACAAAGCGGCGTGGATGGAATCATGATCGGCAGGGGAGTCTTTGGCAATCCCTGGGTCTTCAATAAAAAACGGCTCGGGATGGAGCCGACCATTAAGGAAAAATTGAACGCCATGGCCGAGCACACGAAACTTTTTGAAAAACTTTTCAAAGAAAAAAAATCCTTTAACCTCATGAAAAAATTCTTTAAAGCCTATGTCGCGGATTTTCCCGGAGCAGGCGACCTGAGAAAAAAATTATACGCGACAACAACAGCAGAGGGCGTGTCCCATATTGTGCGACGAGCCCTAAAGGACCCTCAAATTGGGTCCATCCGCTAAGCCTTCAATAGGAATAAAAAACGGCACCCAAGAAATAAATTGCTTGAAGTGCCGTTTTTTAAATTTCTGGCTTTGGCAAGTTAGGACAACGGATGCCGGGCGCTGACAATGGTCAATTCGGGGAAAGTGCGGGTAGTTTTGAACCCGCAGTCGAGTTCGATCTCTGCGATGTCGCCGCTGAACGCATCGCCCCATTTCCTGACGACCTTGCCGCGGTAGCGGAACGGTCCGACCTGGCATGTGACCTGATCTCCTAAAGCGAGCAGGTTGAGGTCCTCGAAGGGAGTTCCAATCTCAGGCAAGCCTGCGACTGAGACCAGATGCCCCTCGGGCCCGGCTTCGAATCCTTTTGCACAGCCTATCATGCTTCCTCCTTGAAAGTTGGAAATAAACTGTATCTATTCTAATCATTAGTGTCAAATTTGATTTATAAGAGCTCTTACTTAGAAAGATGAGGGAATGGATCATCTATGAAAGTAAATGCTTGGTTAAAGCGTATGGAAAGGAATAAATAGGGAAGGGATGATTTCTTCTTAAAAAACAACAAATACTAGGAA
>JBLMZH010000034.1:0-13408 GCA_050258715.1 Acidobacteriaceae bacterium | reverse complement strand
CGTCGGGCGGGTGGAAGACGTCGTTAAGATCGGCGATGAGTTGCCGGTGAAGATCATGGAGATCGACCACATGGGCCGCATCAACTTGTCTCACAAGGTGCTTTTGCCGAAACCCGAAGGGGCCGCTGACCATGCTATGCCGGAACGTCCTGACAGGCAGGGTGGCCGCCCGCCATTCAGGCCTCGAAATGACGATCGCAGGAACAATCGCCGCTACTAAATCGCCGCAAACCGCTTCGAAATTCCTGTTTGATTCCGATATTAAAAAAACCGGTCCATATGGTCCGGTTTTTTTAAACTGGATTTTTTCGGTCATTTGCAAACCAAAGTTGCTTTCGTGGTTTTCTCGAAACGGACAAACCTTTTGTTATCGCTCGATAAGTGCTATTATCCTTTTCAAAGGAGGTCGTCATGGTTTCTGGTACTGCTTCCGGATTAGAGACTCACGAGCTTTGGCTGGACAAAGAGATCAGCCTCGAGGAATTCCGGACTTCGTTCTTCGCCCGGTTTCCAACTGGCGTGATCGACGGCATCCTCGAACGGATGAGCCCGGACAAGAACCTGATCAGCCTTTCGGTGTCTTCGTCACAGAAATTCGAACTGCAGGATTTCTATGTCGACTTCTCGAACACGCACCAGCTCTCCCTGACCATGGGGCCGTCATCGTTCGCCGGCAACCGCTAAGCCCTGGACCTGTTTCGCTTAGTGAGGGCGCTTCTTGCCTTGAGCAGGGAGCGCTTTTTCTTATACTTGGATACTTGGAGCAAGTCTGGACAAGCGGCCGGCAAGTTGTTAAGCTTATCTATCGTGTAAGTCGGTTCTTTGATGCCAATTTCAAGGGGGATTACGAATGCAGAAGAGGACAGCGTTACTGTCAGTCTGGGACAAGGCAGGAATTGTCGAGTTCGCTCGGAACCTGGCAGGTCTCGGTTTCGATATCCTGGGTTCCAGGGGAACGGTCGCGGCCTTGATCGAGAAGGGCATTCCTTCCATCGACATCGCCACGATCGTCGGGCCGCCGATTTTGGGGCACAGGGTTGTCACCCTTTCGCGCGAGATCCACGCCGGGCTTCTGGCCACGGACACCACCAAGGATAGGGAGGAGCTGAACAGGCTCAGTATCCCGTGGATCGATCTGGCCTGCGTCAACTTTTACCCGCTGGGGAGCGAGGTCAACAATCCGGGAGCCACCAGGGAGTCCGTCATCGAGGCGACAGACATTGGCGGGCCGACCATGATCCGTTCGGCTGCCAAGGGCAGGCGGATCACGGTCACGTCAGCGGAACTCTATCCACTGATCATCCGCTGGCTTGAAGCCGGGGAGCCGCAAAAGGAAACCGTCCTGGACCTCATGACCGCCGCCGCCGAATACCTGGTGGCCAACTACTGCCTGACTTCGTCCTGCTACCACGCCGGCGTCGATCGCTACATCATGAACGCCAATGCCGGACAGAAGGCTTCTCTGCCGCCCGACACCCTGCTTCGCGCCCTGCTCGAGAACCTGACCTGAACACTTCCGCATTCGGCTACAACCGCAAGGACATCAGTCTTTGTGAGGGGCCAAACCATTTGCTATACTTGGTTTGGCCTCTTTAATTTGGCTGAATAGAAACTAAAGCATGTCAAAATACTACAATCCATACCGTACAAAAAATCTTTTCGACCCGAACTCGACCGAACCTTTTAGATTGAGCCGCTCCAAGCTCGAATTGTTCATGAACTGCCCGCGCTGTTTTTATCTCGACCGCAGGCTCGGCGTTTCCCAGCCTCCCGGCTATCCGTTTTCTCTCAACTCTGCCGTGGATAAGCTTTTAAAAAAAGAGTTCGACTCGCATCGTGCCCGCGGCAATCCCCACCCGTTAATGAAAGCCTATGGAGTAGACGCCATTCCTCTGGCTCACGAAAAGCTTGAAACTTGGCGCGACGCGCTTCGGGCCGGGATCACTTATGCCGTGCCCAGGACCAACTTGGTCGTAACCGGGGCGATAGACGATCTTTGGGTCGATCCGAAAGGAGAGTTGATTGTTGTTGATTACAAGGCGACTTCCAAGGACGAAGAGGTCAGCCTCGATGCGGAGTGGCAGGACGGGTACAAGCGGCAGATGGAGATTTATCAGTGGCTTTTCAGAAAGAACAAATTTAAAGTTTCCAAAACCGGCTATTTCGTTTATTGCAATGGTATCACTGACAAGAAAGCCTTTGATGCGCGATTGGAATTCACCATCAAGCTTATTCCTTATACGGGCGACGATTCCTGGGTCGAGAAGGCGATCATGAACGCTTATGCATGCCTGGTCAGCGAAAAATTGCCGGCAGCTTCCCACGACTGCGACTATTGCAATTACCGGAAAGCCTCGGCCAAGGCCGAGCAGCCCGCGGCAATCAAGGCCTGAATATAATTTTTTGGTTGAGGACAAAACAAAAAAGCGCCAACGTTGACAACGTCGCGCTTTTTTTTCGAATGGGTAGGCAGCTGCTTCAGTTCGCCAGGATCTTCCGGAAAGGATTGTCCGAGGCGAGGTTCCGGTGGAACCGCTCGATCTCGAGATCGAGTTCCTTTTCCCGCCGGTCGCGTTCCTGGCTTTCCTGCGGGCGGTTCCGGTCGGCAGGCGCCTGCGGAGGATGATGGAAATCGGTGCGTTTCATCACGGCTCCCTTCGATTTGAAGTTGCAGCATCCGGCTGAAACGAGAAGAAGCATCTGATGCACTGCCCTCGCTGTGCGCGCCGATTCTCAGGCATCGGACAGATAGTGCACGTCTGGTTGCCGAGGTAGATGTATGATAGCGCGAGCGGAGTCAGACCGACCCTGATGTCTCGAGGCGCTGCCGCAGCCGGAGCTGTTACCCTTGTCATTAGGCCTCCTTGCCTTTGAACCTCATGTTAATCCTTTTTGCTTTTTGCTGCAAACCCTTCGGATTTCGGCCATTTGCCAGGCTAATTTTTAGGAGTTACGATAATTTCAGAGCATAATTCTCAAATTTATGCGCAAGGGCGAACAATTGCCTGAAGAGTTCGAGGAGGCTTCGGATTTTGAGAAAGAGGATGAACCGGGATTTGTTCCCGGCCAGGAGGTAAAAGAGGAAGATAATTAGAGCGAGTTGAAAGTTTTCTCTCATGCTGCCTAATTGCAGCGAAGTGTTTTGTTTTCGTAAATATTTATTAAGATCAAATTTTATGGATTCACCCGAGCAATTATCAATGATGGATAAGTTTGAAACAGCCGAAGTCGAACCTGATCGAACGGCAAAACCCGCATCTGCCGAAGAGGAAGAGTTTTTTTGCAAGATTTGCGAGGACGCCATTGGCGGATGTAGGAATTGCGGCTTTGGCCGGGAAAAAAAGAGAGCAGAAAGCAAAAAAATACTAATTTAAAACCGCCCTCGGGGCGGTTTTAAATTAAGCGTCTTGACCGGTTTCAGGCAAACTGCTATGATTTTCCATCGACTCCCGTTAATGATGAATATCACCAGGACAGCGGTCGATCCAAACAAGGAGGGTTCATGTGGGGATTGCCTGAGATCAAGCGGATGAACGAGGAAGCGATCGCGAAGAGCTGGTCAGGAGAGTACAGACAGCTCGAGGCTGCTGCCCGAAAGCAGGGTCTCGAGCAGGACGCCGACCATCTCAAGGTTCAGGCGGACCAGCTTGACGCCTTCGTCGCCGACAAGGCAGCGGCAATGCCGCCGTTCCTCGCCGCGAAGTACCCGTCGCAGTCGTAGGTTTCAGGATAAGGGCGGACGTGATCAATATCGCGTTCGCCCTTTCGTTTTGTCTTATTTTCACTCGATTTTCCAAAACAATTGAATTGCGATATGCTTTAACAAAGGCAAGACAAAGGAGGGTATATGTATGGAAACGCCAAGCGGCGGGGATCTTTGGCAAGGGCTCCTGGACAAGTTTCAGGACCGGCTAAAGCTCCTCAGCCCCAGAGCCGAACTGAAAAAGTTCGAGGGGTATGCCATGTTCGAGGTCGTCGGCAAGGGGGTCAGGGAAGAAGAGGTTGCGGAATGGCTTAAGCAGTACTTCGAATCCTTGGGTTTCATCTGCGCTTTTTTGGGGGAGAGAGATGTTTGGGTTCAGAACGGGAAGGAGGTTCGGTATTGCGTGACCATCACTTGTTCGCTCAGCAAGAGTTGGATGATGTTGTCGATTACTTCCTCATAGGTGCTTTTTTCGACAAAGTGCCTCAAGCAATGTTGGGCACTTTTGTTTCTGTAAAATTTTTTCGTTTTTTGGCTGAGTTGCAAAAAGGCTTCCAAAGGCCTTATTTTTATTGCTTGGTTTATCCCAAGTCTATGAATTGGCATACTATGATTTGAAAATCTATTGGTCCTTTCCAAAAAAAATTTGCCCCTTGATTTTGCTCGAGCTATACTGATTAGCCAAGGTTCAAGGAGGTGTTGATGGAGGTTACGAATTCGGATCTGACGCGGTTCATCGGTGGCCAAATCGAGCTCAAGAACCCTCGGAAAGGCTACCTATACTGCGGCAACATCCGAAGTCTCTACGTCACGGGGTTCGAACTGCTCGTCTACTTCAACTGGATGGCGGAAGCCGTCGGGTTCCCGCCAATTCCCAAGCGGTGGATTTGGAACAGCTATACTGAATACTCCTGGGAGATCCAAGACGTCTCGGACACGGGTCCTGACGGAAGCAACGGCGGCCGTCTCTTCTTCCAGACTCCGAACGGGTTGATCACTCTCTTCCCCCCGGGAATGGAAGTGCTCGACCAGTCTCAGGTTGGACGCTAAATTCGTAACGTGCAAGGCAGGTGTGCTTCTCGCGCCTGCCTTTTGTTTTGACTTTATCATTAAACACTGTTAGCATTTTTTTAACAGCGACCCCCAGGGAGGCGGCAATGGGTATCACCGATCAGACACCGGTCGAGTACTTCAAGCAGAGGGTCGAGACGGCGTTGGAAAACCAGCAAATAGAAACGGAGGAAACAGTCAGCTTCTACCTGGTCAATTTGCTCTGCAATTTCCTTAACTACAGCAAGGGCCTGAAACCCCAAGACCCGTTCGGCGTTGAATATTTCAAAGCCGCGGGTCTGCCCGAAGGCGAGCGGCAGGCGAGGCTTAGGGTTGTCGGCGACAGCAGCCTGTTCCTTGTCGGCTACTTCTTGGACAGCCTGCACGGGAAAATGGTCGGGCCGGACTACTTCGCAGCCATCGGCTCTTCCGCCTACCGGACGCTGGCTTCCGATCTGGCCTGGGACGAGGATTCCAGCGAGACTTTCCAGGAACTCGGGGACAGGTTCGAAGACTTCGCTCTGGTTTTGAATGAGGTCAACGAGGCGGACATGCCCAGGTCGTGCACGGACCTGCTCAAGCTCTACGAGCGCTGGCTTAGGACGGGAAGTCCCGCAGCATTCCGTCAGCTTGTGAGCCAGGGAATCACGCCCCAGACTTTCCAGACAAGGAAGCTCCAGTAACATGCGCAGCATTCACCCGACAAAACGGCTCGATCTGAACCTCGTTCAGACTGAGCCGTTTTCATTTTTTATCTGAAGGTGATTTGCTGGCAAAGGGAATCAATTAGATGCGTTTAAGGCGGTTCTATATTCTTGTTTAAAGTGTCAGCTTGGAATTATTAAGAAATCCGTACCTTTTGGTTATCCCCAGAATAGTGAATTGCTAGGCAAATATTAAGATTCTTTTAAAATTATGGCTTTATAAAGCACAATCCAAAGTGCTGGCTAAAATTGACATTGGCCTTAAGCAAGTGTAAAAATTACCGCAATTAACCAAGTAATATGGTTTATTCGAAAATTTGGCAGGATTAGTCGGAATTAAACAAGGACACCTCGTGTCCTTGTTTTTGAATGAACGTTCGATTAGCATGAGTATATGAAAGTATTTATTTTGGGATGCCCCTACAAAGGTATTGGATATTTGAGATCCGAGTTAGATAAACTGGTATCGAAAGACGATTTGATCATCGATGCGGACGAAATTTCCGGCTTGGACAACGAGCGGATCTTTTTCAAAGATAGAGTAATAATGATTTCAGATGTCCATTCTTCGTTTATAAGATATCCTTACGATCTGATTCCGCCTCACAACGAAACTTTTCGGTTACGGGAGAGAACCGAGTTTTTGAAGACCTTGGCGATCCTTTTGTCCAACTCCGCTGTTAACAGGTACTTGCCAAGCATAGCCGCGCGAAACAGGATTTTTTCATTGGCAGTAGCAAGAAGCTGTGGATTTAAAACCCCTCGATCGCTTGTGGTAATAAAAAACGGATTAAATCCTTTGCGGATTATCAATTGCAAGCAGCTTATTGTAAAAAGTCTTGGTAATTGTTATTACTCCGAAAAGAAACTGGGCGAAGAAAAATTCATCACCAACATTCTTCGCTATGAAACTGACGGTGGAGAAAAAGCCTATATCTACCCTGCCCATAAACTGTCCGAAGAAGCTTCAATCGACAAATATATTAAAGATGTCGGAACATTTTACTGTCAGGAGTTGTCAGAAGGCAATGAGTTCCGTATTTTTGTCGTGAAAAATAAGGTTATGTATTTTGTGCGAAGTGCTCAGGGCAAAATAAACGGGACGGATAAAAGCGGCGACGCACTTAAGAAATGTTCCCGGCCGGTGAATTTGAAAGAGGAAAAAAGGATTATTGCCTTGCGCGAAAAATTAAATTTGAATTATTTATGTCTTGATGGAGTTCTAACTAGCAGGAGTGACTTGATATTGTTTGATGTTAATCCCTTCGGCGCTTTCCCAAAAGGTTGTGTAGCTGAAGAATTGGCCAGGTTTATTTTTTCTAAAAAATAGTTTGATTAAGCTGAAAAAGTGCTAGAATAAAACAAACAGTAAGATGAAAGATGATGCGAGAAAGACCTTTAAGCGGACCGGAACAAGCTGACAAAGTCGAGGAACAGCCGGATTTTATCCGCGATTTTGAAAAAGTCGTGGAAAAGCCCGATATCCATGTGGACATCTCGGAAATCTCGGATGTTTTGACTGATCCTGACCGCCGGCAGCATTGTTTTGAAGAAACAAAAAAAGCTTTTGAGTACGAACTCAACCACAGCGACATTCAAATCCTGCTTTCTGAGCCGAGCCGGGATTCTTTCAGGCATTTAAAAAAAATCAGGCGCTTAGGCTTGATTCTTAGAGCTCAGTATATTTATTTTGACTCCCACCATTTGACCCCAGAACCTCTGAGAAAATTTCTTTCTGTTCTTGGCAAATTCAATGATCGTTACTTTTTAGAAAACGATCCCAAGCAGGCGGAAGAAATTGCGGCTTTATATTCGGATGTGCTCAAGGAGGATTTAGCCTTTGAAGCCAGCTCCACAGAGGGCTACCAGGAACAGGTGGCAACCCGTCTAGCAAGGATCGAGGAGTTTTTTAGCAGGCCTGAATTGGGGAGTGTGGAATTCCATAGTTTGCGGAAAGAGATCAGGTTTCTGGCCGACAGTTTGCAGATTGTGGCCTTGGACCATTTTGGGCAGCCGCTGCATTGGCTGTTCAGTTCGCTGCTTGAACTTTCGATCAGGCTCGGCCAAGACCATGATGATTTGGTGCAGCGGGGGCTTCAGGGCGAAATTGATTATGCTGGTTCGAGCATTCAACCGGACCGTTCGGTCGCGGAAAAATTCAGGTTGCTTGAGCCGTTTATTAAAAAAGCAGCCGGGATAGAAAGTTGAAGAAAGCGAATTTTGTTTTCTAGGGCGAAGCTTGGCGCTTCGTTTTTTGATGCATGACTTTTGAATTGACGGCGTTTGGGGCCGATATTATAATGGATAGCCAGGCGTTCGTTTCACTCCTTAAGGAGGGTGGTTATGACGTTGTTCGAAGTCGTCGCCGTCTTGTCCCTTGCGAGCGGATTGATTTCCGCCCGCGTCGCGAAGGCCAACAACCGAAATCAAACCGTATGGTTTGGGCTCGGCTTGGTTCTTCCGATCATCGGTGTGGCTTTGGTCTTGGGTCTGCGCAAGCAGTACCCGAACACCTTCAAGGTGTGAGGAGGCACCATGTCGAAGTTGCTCAATCTCTTCCCTAAGGTCCTGCGTTGGCTGGCCATCCTGATACTTTGGCTAGCTGCGGGGTACCTTGCGATTCTCATCCTTCATTTGCTTTATGCCTGGACGCTCTTTGTCCAGTTTGCGAGCATGATGAAGGAGGCTGGCATTCCTGCACAGTTGAGCAACTTTTTCGCAGTCTGGATCACGGCTTTCGCGGTCTGGGCTACGTCGGCAATGTTGACCGCAGTTTTGCTCAGGAAGAGGCATCGCTACTTCCTGGTGGCAACCTGCGTCTCTCTCGTGTTCGCCCTAAGCTATGTTCTTGAGCTTAGGTTGGGCACCGCATCGTTCAATCCGATCACCGGACAAGCGCGTTACCGCTACAACCAGTCGGAAAACGGAGCTATTGAGCTCTTTCCGCTGGACTACCGCTACAATCCCCAAACCGGGGAACAACTGAAAAACCTCACTCCTTTAGTTGCAAAGCAGTACGGGCAACAAAAAGGCACAACCCCAAAAGACCCGTCATTCGTCATGGGTGGCGATCTTTACAACCGGGAAACTGGGCTACCCCGCTTCCGGTACTCTCTCACGGGAGACGGTTCGATTGAGCTGTTCTCCAACGACAATCAGCACCTCTACCATCCGCAAACCGGCGAAGCCCTGAAACTGCTGACGAGAGAAGTTGCTTTGAAGTACCGTCAGCAGATTCAGCGCCCTCCTGTGGTTTCAAACGCCAAACCGGAGGACCTTTTCGACCGGGCAACTGGCCAGCCGCGCTTTAGGTTTTGGATGAGCAGCAACCACGAAGAGCTCCTTGCTTCCAACGGAAGCATTGAACTCTACCCGTTCGACAACCAGTTTCATCCGAAAACCGGAGAGGCGCTGACCCCTCTAACCAGGGAAGCGCTGAAGGAAATCCAAGATTATCGTAAAACCTTGGAGAAGTACAAGCAGCTGCTGGCAGAACTGCAGGCGGAAAAGGAAGAGGAGGCAAGGAAAGCAAGCGCCCCTCCTGAACGTCCCGCCTCTGATGATGGCCAGGCAAAAGAGCATGAAGCCGAGGAGGCCGAAGCTTCTGGATCATCCGGCGACGTTCCGAAAAAAGTCGTTCTGAAGGTGCACCTTCAGGATGGGCTGCCTGAGTACGGAGTCAGGTTCTGGGTCAAAAGCCTGACCAACACCGAGAAGTACAGCGAACTAGTTTTGGGAGTTGAAAAACTTCCAGGACGAGTCTTCGGCTGGCTTCTGTCAGCGCGTTACCCCCTTGATACAGCCTACCTCACTGACGGCCCGTATCGATACGAGCTGGTCGATGACAAGGGCGGCTACACCGAGATCATCGGGGGGCCACAATCAGACGATCATCGCCGAAGAATCTATGACGGAGATTATCTCTTCGTCCTAAGATTCCAGCCAGTTAGGAAACTCTCAATCCCTCTCTGGCTGCATCATCGGCAGTTCGGGACAATCAAGCTGGAGGCAATGTCATAACTTCGCAAGCGAAGTTGAAGCCTGGGAATTGCATGCAATTCCCAGGCTTGTTTTGTTGACAAAGTTATTTCAAACTCGTTTTACGAGTGAAAAAAAATAAAAGATCCGGCACTTGGCCGGATTAAATTTTCCACTTTTCGGGAAATGGGGGAGTTTTGCTCGCAACATATTCGACCATGGCTTTCATTGTGGCAAGTTTAGCCCATTGCGAGGGCGACTTAAAGAAATTAGTTAGTTGGCCGGCAAATATTCTGTCGGTTTTCGCAAGCTGCCTGTTCATTTGGTTCGGCTGCACTATCCTGCTTCCCTTCAGCTTCAAGACTAGTTCGGTAATATTATTCACAAGCAAATTGGAATCAATTCCAAAAGCGATCCAATCCTTTTTTTTTGCATCGCGCCGGACTTCGCCCCAAAAATCGTCAATTGAATATTGGTGCATGAGCAGTTCTGACCGCGTAATTTTTGTTTTCGATTTAAGATTTGCCCTCGCCTGGCTTATTAGGGATTTTATTTCTGTCGAGGAAGCATAAACTATCTTTGCCGAGGAAAGCATATCTGAGGTTATCCTCCTGACATTTCCCTTGTCATTTTTAAGGTATGTTTTTGTAGTTTTGATGTCTTCAATAATAATATCTACTCTTTGTCCGTTTTTTATAAAATTATCTCGAGTAAATTTGGGAGGTTTATTGGTAATGACATAAAAATCAACATCTGAAAAACGGTCAGCAGCGCCTTTTGCTTGTGAGCCAAACAGCAAAATTCCAAGCACATTCCGGTCGTTACGGTAATGGTTAACAACAAATTTGGTCAGTTCGTTTAGCATAAAAAAATTAGGGGCTAAGCCAAGTATAGCACTTGACTTAGCCCCCGTCACCAGCTCCTAGCCGCAGTTGCTCGTCCTCTTGCACGTGTTCCTGACCACCGCCTTTGGCATGGGCTTCGCCTTCAGGCAGGGGGTTTTGCGCGTCTGCGGTACGTTCATATTCTCACCTCCTTTCATCTGTCAGGATCGAGATTCTCTTCCAATAGCTTCTTGGTCATTGTTCGGTAGAACTCGCAGCGTCTGTTTTGATCTCGCCCTATGGCCTCAGAGAATTCTCGCGAAATTTCACAAGCTCCTGCGCATTGTCCTTCGATCGGGCAACCCGCGCATTCTTTAGGCCTTCCCACGAGACGGGATGCTACGATCGTCGCATATGGACTTCCGGGTGCCAGGATCTGCTGGGGCTCTTTGATGTTTCCCAGTACAGTTCTGCTATATCCGCAAATGAACGCGTTTCCCTGCGGATTGATGCAGACGCTGTTACCCCTGACTCCGCCACAAAAAGCCACATGCTCGTTGGTTGGATTGAAGTTGAAATTCTCGAACGGTCGAGACCAAAATCCGAACACATCCACGTTCTTGTTTTTCCCGTACGCTCGCAGCCGCAAGATCTTGCTTACTGCTTCGTCCACGGAAATTCCTTCAAGGTCGAGAACGTCGATGTCGATTCTGACCTCAACCATTCCATGGGAGATGGCCCAATCGATCAGCGATTCGTTCAGGTCTCCAAAATTCCGCCTGTCAACTGTTGCCGAAAAACCATCAATTGGATATCCCGCTTTAGCAAGGATATCGAATCCTCTGACCACTGAAAGGAAAGTCCCTTTTCCTCCCGCGGTCAAGCGGACTTTGTCGTTTCCTTGCTGAATTCCATCAAGGCTTGTCGCTATGGAAACGCGGTAAAGTCTTAGGGTTTGAGCGATTTCAGGAGTGATCAGGCTCGCGTTCGTGTTTATCGAAAAGCTCGTCTTCCTCAAAGGGAAGGTCTTCGCGCAATACTCGAGTGACTGCAAGATCAGAGGCCAGTTAAGCAGGGGCTCTCCACCACCGAAGTTCACGTTTGCTTCCCTTCCGTCAGGGAGTAGAGTGAAGTACCAATCCAAAGCCCGTTTTGCAGTATCCCAATCCATCTTGCCGTTTCTTCCATTGCCCTTCCTATCCGCCTCAAGGTTGTTGAAGTGGATACAGTAGGTGCAACGAAAGTTGCATTTTTCGGAGACGATCAGTTCAAGGTAGTTCAGTAGGTTGCCACCGGGAATCGTTTGCTCCCTTATCTTGGCAAGCGCCTCGATTAAGCCTCTCTCATCCTGCTCCGGTGGGACTAGCAGGCTTGCATCGCGGAGAGTTTGAACAACGGCTAGTCCGTCATCATCCAAACCGAATTCTTCACCCAACGACTCGAGAAGTCGCGGGGTATCGAAGGTCTTCAAGAACTCGAGGGTGTCGGAGGAAATGATTTGAGGATTGCCAAGCAAAGAGTGCCAAACGACTGCTTGATCGTTATGCACATCTGTTGCCTGGAAATGCTCGGATTTAACTAGAAAGCCCATATATCCTCACAGTTCTTCGTTGTCCTCTTTTGGATTGTGTAAGTGCTAGGCTTTTAATTGTAATATATGGTAAGAGTAACGACAAGGTGCCTTTAATGACGAATAGAAAGAAATTTTGTTCACCCAAAAAAATTGCTTTTCTAAGCAAAAAGGGCATGATCTGGTGATGGCCAATAATATAACCCCTGCATCGGCTTTTTATCTCTAATTCCTACGATTAGGCAAATACCATTAAAAATCGTATATAATAAAGCCATATTAAGACAAAAATATGAAAAAACCTTTTGAACTTTATATCCTTGTGTTTCTAATGATCTTTATGGGGGTGATGGCGCTTTGGGGCGGGATTGGACTGGTAAGCAAACCGGATGGCAGTTATTTTAAAATCCCGCTTTCTGACCTGGGCAATACGCCATTCCAAAACTACCTCATTCCGGGGTTGTTCTTGGGGACCTCACTTGGCATTTTGCCATTCCTTTTGGTCTATGCATTATTCGTCCGCCCAAGATCGATAATCTTTAAAAAGCTAAATCTTTATCGCGACATGGCGTGGCCTTGGACCTGGGCAGTTTATTACGGGGTTTTGCAAATACTGTGGATCACAATAGAGATAATGTGGGTGGGATACCATTCCATAGTTCAAAGTATTGTTGTGGTATGGGGAGTCGCGACAATTGTCGTGGCCCTGCTTCCAAGGATTAGAAATTATTATCGGGAAGTTCCCGAGCATAACGAACAGCTTAGAGGGAAATTGATTCAATAAGTAAATTTTTATATGACCGAAAAAAATCTAAACGGAAAGAGGCTTTTTGAACTATCCGAAGAAGAGTGTAAAAAGATGCTGCAAGCCGAAGATGAAGCTTTAAAGTATACATTTCCAAAATCAAAAGAAGGTTATTCTGTTGCTTTGATGACCTCGAAAGGGAATATCTATACTGGCGCTTCTTATGGTTCCGATACAGCAACCTTAACAATGCATTCAGAAGCGGTAGGGCTCGCCCATGCTGCAAATCACGGAGAAACTGAAATAGTGGCTATTACTGGTCCGAATTGCCACATCTGCAAACAGTTGATCTATGAAAGCAGTTTGAGGTCTGGAATCGATACGGTAATAATCTTCGAAGAAAAAGGCCAAATCAAACAGATTCCTATTTCCAGCATGATGCCTTACCCTTGGCCACAAAAGTTAAGTAATAAATAATATACCTAACGTCTATCCCTTATTCGCACGAATAAGAGAAAATAAAATTTCCATGAATAAAACCTTAAAGTTTGCTCCGAAATTAGTGCCGTTGATTTTGAACAGGACCAAGACGACTACTTGGCGGCTTTGGGACGACAAGGGTCTTAAGGAAGGCGATGTTGTGGATTTTTTAGAAGCGGGGACTAAGAGGCATTTCGTTACTGCCAAGCTGACCAAAGTCTACGAGAAAACCTTTGGAACTTTGACTGACGACGACAAACAAGGCCACGAAAAATATCAGTCGGACCAGGAGCTGTTTGCCTTTTTCAAAAAAAGCTATAAGCGCGAAGTCAACGCCGACACCCCGGTCAAGAT
>JBLMZH010000033.1:0-14711 GCA_050258715.1 Acidobacteriaceae bacterium | reverse complement strand
TTTGGGATAGTGCTCGTCGATCATTTCCTTGGTCGGCTTGACCATTTCCATGGCAATGACCTTAAGCCCCACTCTTTCGAAACGATGCACGATCTCGCCGATCAATCCCCGTTTGACTCCGTCCGGCTTGACCATGACATAGGTCAGTTCTTCTTCAGGATGCGTATGCATTTACTTGCTCTCCTCACGGGTTATTTTATTGATGATCTGCGGCTTCAAGGGAATCGACGGCTCCATAGTGTCGGGATTCGGTTCGACCGGAGTGGCCGCAATCTTGGTCACGATGTCCATGCCTGACGTGACATAGCCGAAGACCGTGTACTTGCCGTCGAGCAAATCATGATTGTCTTTGCTTTCCGTGGTGACGATGAAGAACTGGCTGCCGGATGAAGGGCCGCCCGCAGCGGTCGAGGCCATGGCGATCGCACCTTTGTTGGCCTTAAGCCCGATCTCGGCCGGTACGGTATAGCCGGGCCCGCCGTAGCCGTCGTTGGAAGGATCACTGTCTTTGGAGTTTGGATCGCCGCCCTGGATGACGAAATCCTGGAGAATGCGGTGAAATTTCAAACCATTATAGTAGCCTTCTTTAGCCAGCTTCACGAAATTATCAACGGTCTTGGGTGCCGCCTTGTGATCGAGTGTAACCGTGAACTTGCCGGCATTAGTATCGAAATCGGCCACCACCGTGTCTGAAGCCACGGTCTGGGTTTGATCGTTTGTGGCAGCCGGAGCCGGGGTTTCAGAACCGGTCTGCTGCTGTTGCTGCGCCGGTTCTTGCTTCAATTGAGATCTGTGCTGGATGAAATAATAGGCCCCAACACCTAAGGCGGCAACAACCACAACCACTGTAAATATTTTATTAAGCATTATTTTGGTTAAGATTTTAATGTTCTTTTTCAGCTTATCGAAAAATTTGCGATTTGTAAACCCTTTCCGGACCGATGATGGATCTTGACATTGGGCCAAGCTCATAGTAAAATTTGCTATTAGTCTCTTGGTCCACCCAGGCTCTAATTCCATCTCCAAAGGAGGAGAAACGTGAGCAAGATGATCAGTTTTCTGCCTTGTTTCTGCAGCGGACAAGCGCACGGCTACTTCTACTTCAACCTCGACGGGGAGAGAAACAGAGTCTCCGATACGATCTTTCATCGCAGCCAGGGCTACACGATAGCCAATAGCCTCGCCGAAATCGGGATGATCTCGCCGGAAGAGTGCGAAGCACTCAAGGGCGAGCTGTCAGCAGTCATCCCCCCTCCCGACCTGTCCTTCAAGCTCGGCAGCAACCCAAGAATCCCCCTGCCCTACGGCAAAATCGCCGTGGGTGAAGAAGAGGCGGCTGTCTTCTTCTCGGTCAACGGCGGTTTGCGGAAGCTTGAGTCGTTCGCTCCCTTCGTCGAGCCGGCGATACTCGACCAGATCAAGTCCGAGATCGAGGCCAGCGGCCTGCCCAAGTCCTCCGATGTCGACATCTTGGAGGAGGTCTACGACAAGATGCAAGAAGAAAGGGAGCGCGAGGAGAAGGACGAACTTCTCCCCTACGGCAAGCGGCTCAGCTCCTTGCTGAAGCAGCCTGCCGGCATCAAGCTGCCACCCGACGCGGCCATCAGCAACGAACTCGGCCAGGCCTGACCTCTGCCTGCACTCACGTATTGTTTCCACTCAAGACCAGGATTCCGATATCGGATTCCTGGTCTTTCATTTTATCCGCTCGACTGTTTTGCCGTCGGAATGAAAAATCACGCTGCCGTCGTTATCCGTTCGAAAAATTTGGCTTCCGGCCTGCGTAAGCCTATCCATTATTTCCCTGGTCGGATGGCCATAGCTGTTCTGGCCCACGGAAATCACCGAATATTCAGGCGTCACTTCTTCGACAAAGTCCTCTGACGTGGAATTTTTTGAGCCTTGATGCGCGACTTTAAGCACGTCAGCGTTAAGGTCGTATTTCGGCAGGATCAATTCCTCGACTTTGGTTCCGATGTCGCCGGTAAAAAGAAAGCTCGTCTTGCCGAAACTTAATTTTCCGACAATGGAAGTTTCATTGGGGTTGATCTTCTTGGGGTTTATGCCTTCAGCTTTGCTGTCCGCATGCAATTCCCCTTTCGGCGGATAATAAATGTCGAACACGGTCGAGGAATCGAAATAGATTCTTTGCCCTTCGAACGCATACGATGAACTGACGTGCTTCTCCTCGGCCAATTTCAAAAATTCTTTATAGTCGGAGGAGTCGTAAACGACCTCAGGCAGCAAAATTTGTTTCACCCGGTAGCGCTTAAGGACCTCAATCAAACCGTTGATATGATCCTGATGCGGATGCGTCAAAATCACAAGGTCCAGATCGCGGTCATAAAACGGCATGACTGATGAAAGCTGCTTTATGACGGATTTTGGCCCGCCGTCAATTAAAATCTGGTTCCCTTGGGAGGTTTGGATAAAGGTGCTGTCGCCTTGGCCCACGTCAAAAAATTCCACCAACAGCCCGGCCTGCACATTCGGCAAAAAAATATAGACCGTCAGCGTCAGGACGAACAAGGGCAGAAGAAAATATTTAACAAGCTTTATGTTTCCGGCCACAAATTTCTTTTTTTTCTTAACTTGATTATAACAGCTGCCAAAGGTGCAAACCAAAGCCAGACAAAAAACGGCGGAACATCAAGCTCCAGGCTGGAAAACGGCAGGGTGGCTGTGATTTCAATGATCCTGATTATGGCAAATAGCACTGACCAAGCAAGCCAAAACAAAGGCAGCGACAAACTGCCCAGAGCAAGTCCGGCTGAAGCCGCGATGAAACTTAAGAGCATGGCCGGAGGAATCAGCGGCAAAACCAAGACATTGGTTAATGGAGCAACCAAGGACAGCCGCCCGAAATTGACCAGAATGACGGGCAAAGTCAGAGCCTGGGCCGACAGGGTCGGGAACAAATATTCCTTAATAAATTTCGGGGCGCGCTTGAACTTTTCCTCAAGGATGGGGCTTAAAACCACAAGCCCGATTAAGGCCAAAAACGATAGCTGAAATCCCAGATCAAACTTAAGAAGCAGCGGATTAAAGTAAAGCATGAGCGCGGCTGATAAAGCCAAAGCGTTGGTGACGGCATAAAGCCGGCCGACATTTAAGGCAACCAGCGACAGGCTGCCCATAAAGCTCGCTCTCACCACTGATGCCGAAGCACCTGTAAGGATCGTGAAAGCTATAAGGCAAATGATCGTGGCAATAAAAGAAAACTTCCGTCCAAAGCGATTTAGAAGCCGGCCCAAAGCATTGACGATAATGGTGATGTTAAACCCGGATATGGCGACAACATGGCTGGTCGATGTCCGGTTGAGATTGTCCGTAAGCTCTGGGGGTAAACTTTTTCTTTCCCCCAAAAGTAAGCCCTGTGAAAACGCGGCCTCAGGTTCAGGCATGGAAGCGTTGATCGCGGCATCAAACTTTTTTTTGATCCTAATAAGTGCGGCTTTCCAGCCGCTGCCGCAGTCCGGCCTTAAAATTTCGGCCTTCGGTTTTTTCATTGACGCCACGACGCCGGATTTTTTCAGATAGGCTTTATAGGAAAAACCCGGTTCATAATCTTCTATGGGCAACAGCTTGCCTGTTAAAATCAAGCACTCGCCATATTCATGTCCGGGAAAATTTTGAACCTCTATCCTGGCCCTCCCCTCCACCGCTCTCTTATCAATGACCAAATTCCCGACAGTCAGATAGGTTCCAGTGTCCCTGACGTCCGGGTCCTCAACGATTGTTCCGAGAACCGTTTGTTCGCCAAAATATTTTTCCAGCTCCATTGGGCGGTCAAACTGCAGAAATCGTAAACTCCCGGCAACCAGCAGAAGCCCGGCCGCCGCGATCACGGCAGCGGTTTTGTGCCTAACAAAAAGACAAAACACAGGCACAAAAACCATGGCCAAAACTAAAATCGCGGATTTGCCCAAAACACCGCCTAAGAGAACTCCTAAGATAAAGGCCAGGCAAAAACACAAAAAAATCCGGGATTTGGTCAGCATGTGCGAAAAAAAATAGATTCCATTTTAGCACAAACAAAAAAACAGCCCGGGAAAGCCCGGACTGGGGATAAATAAATTAAAGATTAACGGTGACGATCAACCAATTCTCAATCTTAAATTCTTCAATTTTCCATTACCACAACATCGATTTGGCTTGGGTGACCAGATCGTCGAGGTCGACCGTGACCTGTTTTTTGGTATCGAGATTCTTTAAATTGACCTTGCCTTGAACCTTTTCATCCTTGCCGAAGATGACCGCCACTTTCATGTTCTTGGCTTCCGCATACTTAAATTGCTTGTCCAGCTTGGACGGCTCAAAATAAAACTCGGTATCGAGTTCCGCGTCCCTTAAGATTGAAGCCATTTTGAGATAATCGGAGACAAGGTCTTCGTCCAGGTTTAAAACAATGACCTCGGCCGCAGACTGCGGAGCGATCAGCTCCAGCTCCTGCAAGGCCGCGAACAATCGGTCGAGCCCGATGGAACAGCCGACCGCGGGCATGTCCTTGCCCGTGATTTTGCCTACCAGCTGGTCATACCTGCCGCCGCCGGCAATGCTGCCGAACTCCGGCTTGCCTGAAAGCGAGATCTCGAAAATCGGCCCCGTGTAGTAATCAAGTCCGCGCATGAGATAAGGATCAAATTCAACGTCTTCAACCTCAAGGTCCAGCAAAAGCTTCTCGAATTCTTTCCGAAAGCCGCCGGAAATTTCTGTGATTGTTTCCGAATATTTGGCCAAAGCATTCTTTGGCATGCCCAGGTCGGAAAGAAGAGCGGAAACTTTTTTCTCGCCGATTTTGTCGATCTTATCAACGGCGCGCATGAACCCGGCTTGTTTGTCCGCCGAAATCCCGGCGATCGCCAGCGTCTCCCCGATCAGCTTGCGGTTGTTGTATTTGACCTTGATTGAGCCGATGTCCAAAGACTTAAGCGCGGCATTAACCGCGGCAATGACTTCGGCGTCGGCTACCAAAGAATCGGCCCCGATAATATCAACGTCGCACTGCGTAAATTCCCTAAACCTGCCCTTTTGGGGATTTTCGGCGCGCCAAACCGGGTCGATCTGATAGCGCTTAAACGGTTTGGGAAGATCGGGATGATCGGAAATAAACCTCGGGAGCGAAGCGGTAAACTCGTAACGGAGCGCGACCTGGCGCCCGCCAAGATCGGTAAATTTATAAATAAGCTTTTCATCCTCGCCCAGCTTTCCCGCGAACAACTCAAATGGTTCCAGCGCCGGGGTGGCGATAGGGGCAAAACCAAAACGCTCGAACGCCGTCGAAATTTTGGCGATCATTTTTCTGCGCGCGATTTGCTCGTTCGGGAGGTAATCGCGGAAGCCCTTTAAAATTTGGTACTTTGTATCGCTCATGGACTTATTTTAGCATAAATTTTGGCTTAGGGCGTAAAGGATTAGGCACCAATAAGGTTTAAACTTCCTTAATTGCTAAGCCCTGTGCCTTGAGCCCTGGGCAAAAGAAAAGATCCTGTCCAAAGGGGGTTAGCCCTAATGAACAGGATCACGTTGTAGATTATGGAATGGTAGGTTTTGAAGCCCGTCGAGCAAGCGCTAGTGAGCCTCGCGCGTTCGGAAACCCATGCGAGCGAGAAGGCTGAAGCCGGAGCCTTCATGGCCGTTGCCGGACCTGGGCAGATTCGTCAGGACCTCAGTCCCGAAAAATTCGACAAGGTCGAGCAGGTAAGCCACGGTCTGGCCTTCCGCGGTGTTGGGGAAGATCGAAACGCGTCTGACGTCATCCAACACCAGGCTGGAAAGCGGCTTTGAGGTTAACCACCCGGTTGGCACTTCAATCGTGAAGTCCGCGGCCTTCAGCAGGTTCTCAAGGATGCGCGCTTTCCACGATTCGGAGAACGCGTTGTTCTTGAGAAGCTGTCTGAACATTACCCGCGAGAACTGGGAGCGGGCTTCCTTCGGGGTGATGGCGATCGCCCCCGTATCCTTGCCGGCGCCCATCGCCAGAGCTTTTGGGTCTTTATCGTACATGCCCTGGACGAGATCGTTTAACGACCCGATGGTCGTGCTCCTGCGGGGAGCACTGCCGGTCGCGGGTGCTACAGAATGGGTGAGGTTGCGTTCGCTAACCCCGAAATTCGGGGTGGTGCGGGTAAGAAGACGGGCCCCTTCCGGGGCCGGTGCCCCGTTTTGGGGCAAGTCGCTTTGAGGCGACTTGTGCTGATGCCTGGCGGCACGTTCTGGCAGGTCTGTCCTTGTTTCCGTTGCGTCGCAGTCCGGTCGTAATGGGATATTTGGAGGAAGGGTCGCTCGAGCGGCTGCTGGACCGTCGTGCGCCGCAAGAAATTGGCTGTTGGCGAGAACCGAGGCGAAGTCGTCCGATTCATCCAGACTCCAGTCAATTTCCAGCGGCTGATGGATTCCAGTCCACTCCGTGTATAGCGCCGTGACTCCCCATGGTGGAGGGACGAGCGAACTTGTGACAAACAACGGATGGTAAGGATTTTCCTGCTTTTCTTTCTGCTCGCTTATGAGGCGGGCAAGTTCGCTCCGAAGTTGGGCCCGGTCCTTGTTCTTCCAGGGGCCGGAACTGAACACCAGGGACTGGCCGATCTCCCCGTCAAACCCGTAGTAGCGGTTTGAAAAACAGGAAGCGGCGGCGGTCTTGGGGTTCGCTTCGGATTCGAACTGTTCAGGTGTGTCGTACTGGACGTGCCCGATCCTGATCTGGCCGGGGCCGGAAAAGATTGAGCACAAATCCGAGGTATCGACTTGATTCCGTTCCAAGAACACGTAGAGAAGGGCGCGCAGGCCGTGGGCAACCGATCGATTGAGGTTTTCCCAGGCCTGATCCTGCGAGAGTTCGGCTTCTTCCCCTTCGTAGACCTTGTCGTTGAGAATCTCGAGATATCTGATCGAGTGCTGTTCCAGCTCGCCAAGCGCGCCAAGCGCCCGGTTAAACTGGAACTTCTCAACCTCATGGGTCCGAAATGACGGCAGGGCGAAGATCGGGATTACCAGTTTCTTCATCTCCCGGGCCATCTTGGCCGCAGGTACAAGGCAACCGGTTCCGGTGCCTTTGCCACCCGTGGCTACGATGACTATCACTTCGGCCTGCCTCATCCTTTGCGCAATGAGGTCTTGGGAAAGTTCGAACGCCAGCCTGCCTTGTTCGGGATCGTGGGCCGTACCCTGTCCGCTTGAGCCTATGAGCAGCCTCTCTTCCGGACAGAGACGCAAGGAATCGCGATTGGTGTCTGCGTATGTGAAAGTGATCGACCGCTTGACGAGGTCCGTAAACGGCGTGTCCGTCAGGCCGACGTCGTGATCGATCAGGCGCTGAAGCGAACGGAGGATGTTGGCTCCACCGCCGCCAAAGCTTATGAACAATTCCTTCACGTCCCACCTCCTCGCAGCGTCAAGGCTTCAACGTCATCCTGTCATCCTGAAAGGTATGACCACCCAGGTTGTTTTGTCCGTCACCTTCTCGGTAAGTCGTCCGTCCTGTACGAACGGCTCGTCCTTCAGGTCAACGGCCATGATCTCCTTGACGTCCTGGCTGACGTTGCCCGCATGATCTTTGAGATTGGGATAGTCGCTCATGAGCGGCAGGCCCGTAACCATCCGGCGAACAGGCGCGATCATCAGATCGACCTGCCTTGAATTCGGGAAGAAGTCGGCGCTGTGCTTGATCGGTGCGCCACCCTTAAGCCTGGCTTCAAAAGCCTCGAAGAACCTTTGGGCGAACGTTTCCATCCGCTTCCTGGTTTCCAGGTTCTCCCGGCGCGATGCAAGCAAGGGGTTGTTGGCCCGGCCGAAGAACGGCTTGATGCGGGCGCCGAACAAGCGCACTCTTTCAGGATTGAGCGTCAGAAGTCCTAAGGCAAGGGCGAACGCGACTGCAAGCAGCAGAAGCCAAAATCCCATGCCCCAAGCCCGCCCGACCTTTACAGGTTCGGGAAACGGGACCACTGGGGTGGCGGGATTTTTGTCGATTGCCGAAGTCTTCGCAGACGTTGCTTCCGAAGAAACCACCGGGTGCTCAAGACTTGCGGAAGCGGCCGTTTTCGCCGGACGAATGTCCGCGGCGGTGTTGACGGCGCTAAGAGGTGCCGGGACAAAGTCCTCAGGCACAAAGATCGCATGGTCGAGCACGGAAGTGGTCTTACGAAGGCCGTTGATCTTACGCAGCGATTCAGCGCAGTTCGGGGAGGCGTACTGGGTGCAAACGTCAATCAAGGTCTTGCCCTGCGCCTCAACGGACACAGTCTTGACCAGCTGCTTGTCGATTTGCACGACCCATCCCGGATAAACCAGGTTGTACCGGCTCTTGGGGATGGCCTTCTGAGTACGCGTGTTGATGACCTTCACCTCTGAACGGCGCCAGTTGGCTGCGTTTCGAGTAAGTCTCAAGGCTACGTGGCTGACGGTGTCGCCCTTCGCCAGCACGTATTCGTATGCTTGAGCGAAGGCCACCTGGGGAACGAAAAACAGAACGAAAATCAGCACGAAAAGCTTCGTTACCATTCCATCTCCTCCTTGGAGATAGAAATGTTCTAGGGACTGGAATTATCCCTTATTTTGCTTAGGTTGTCAATCAAAAAAATGCCTTATTTAAGGGCATTTTTTAGTCGATTTCTATCAATTTATGACGGCTTTTACCCCCGGATTTTATGCGAATTGTACTAGGAGGTGTATCAAAGTGCTCGGAAAGCAGCTCAATTAGGTCGTCGTTGGCCTTGCCGCCTTCCGGCACGGAGCTTACCCAAGCCTCATATTCGTCCAAACCGACCTCTTCAACGCGGTCCTCAAAGGCCTTGGTGTGTACCCTGACTTTTATAATTTTTGACATAATTTAAGATCTTAGTTCTTTGCCCGGCTAACTCGTAAGCGCCGAAGAAAATCAGACTGTATAAAGCGTCGGCCATAAGGCTGTTCCTAAAAAAGGGAATGGCGTTAACGTAAGACGCGACAAGCCCGTTTAAAGTCTGCGGATAAAGTCCGGCAGAATGAAAGAACACGAAGTTCGTGACCAGGTAAAAAACAATTGAGCCCAAAACGCTGCCGCCCAAAATGTAGCCGATCCCCTTTCGGTTCTTTAAAAGCATTCCGATCAGCCCAATAATCACGAACGAACCGTAGACGGACAAACGGGAAGCAAGCGAATCAAAGCCGATAAAAAAATCGGAAATGACCATGGCGGCAACGGGAAGAATGACCGCTTGTTTTTTGCTGAGCCTGGCTCCGCCAAACAGCGCAATGGCCCCGATCGGCACGAAGTTGGCCGGGTGCGGAATGACGCGAAGCAGGCTGCCGATTAGGATGATGAGATATGACATTAAAACTTAATCTCCTCTAATTTCCACTCGATCGAATCAGAAGCTTTGGTTTTGTACTGATCTGCCCCGACTTGGGAAAGGCTGCCATTAACGTAGAACCCCCAGAAATGATTGTTGTCGGGCTCGATCCCGTCAATACCCGTGACCATGTCGCCAAAGGAATAATTTTTGACATCAACCCTATGGGTGGCTTTCAAAAGCTCCATCGCGGTCTTGCCTTCCACGCCCTGGTATTTGATCTCGCTTGATGGGACTTGCTGGACGGGCTGATTTAGATTCTGATTTTGCGTCTGCTGGGAATCGGTAACCGGGGCCTGGACCGGCTTTTTAGTGAATGCGTAGGTTCCGGCCACGACCACAATGATGCCGACGACGATCAGGCTTTCAAAACGTTTGAATTTCATAAGTTTCGTTTCCTAATAATAACAAAGTAACAAAATTTGTAAACAGTCTTAGACAGACCGGTTGAATTTCTTTTCGTCTTCGAACGTCAGCTGGAGATTTTGAGGCAAGGCGTGCTCCTTGATGTAATCTTCGAACAGGCGGTTGTAATTCTTTTGCAAGCCGTCGGCAAACGACAGGCCCAGGTCCGACAAGATTGGTTCGATCTCGTGGCGCTCCCCTTCGATCTCGATGAAGTCCCCTAAAAACGGAAGCTTGTGCATCTCAACCACGACGTGCTTGAATTGATAATGCTCGATCTGTTTTTGCTTTCGAATATGCGGGTAAAAACCTAAGGCCTCAAGAATTTGCTTGAGCTTCGGTCCGTCGGAAACAAGGGTTTGAATCTCCTGCCGGTTGCTAAGTCCGTATTCGAAATTTTTAAATTTCTTGTATGTTAAAAGCCAGCCCTTGGGGCAATTTCTCAATCTTAAAGTTTGGCCTGACCCGTAAAAACCGTCTTTGTTGGTAAAATAAATATCCGACTCCAGGCCTTCCTCGATAAGCGTTGCTCCCAACTTTAAAAGCTTGGCCCGAAAAGCCTTTGCGTCGGACAATTTGATCTTGATCTCGATCTCCTGGTTTTCAAGTTTTCCGGCCATTTTAATTTAGGCTTTAAAAATCAATTCCTCTGATTGCAAGTATCCCTTGGTAATACGGATGCTTGATCATTTTCATTTCCGTCACCAAGTCGGCTTCGCTGATCAGCTTCTTGAGGCGCTTATGCCCGGTCAAACACAAGTTTACGTTCTTCGGCCGGGCTTTCACGACCTTAAGCAAGTCATCCTCAGTGATTAATTTTTCCTCGATGGCTGAAATAGCCTCGTCCATGACTACCAGATCGTACTTTTTGCTCTTTAAGGCCTTGAGGCTTTCAGCAAGCGCGTTCTTCGCGGCCTTAACATGGTCTTCCATAGGCTTGCGGTCGCCCAGGATTTTGACGAACCCCACCCCCAAGACTTTCACATCCACGTTGTCGAGCTTTTCCAAAACTTTTCTTTCGCCCGACGGCCAGTCCCCCTTCACGAACTGCAAAAACAAAACCTTAAGCCCGGTTCCTGAGGCCCGCACGGCTAAACCTGCGGCGGCCGAGGTTTTGCCCTTGCCGTCCCCGATGTAGATTATTGTTATTCCCCGGCTGTCCATCTTGGATTAACCTCGCAGGGCTTGGGTAATTTTGCCGTAATCTTTTTCGTACTCGTCGAACTTTTGGTCCACCAGTTCTTTAAAAGCCGCAAAATGCTTGGGAGCAAAGCCGTAGAAGTGAGCTTTGGTCCCGGAGTACAAAACCATTGTGATCTCCTCGTCGCGGACCCTGATGTTGTAGGAGTCCACGAACGGAAGATCGTGCTGCTCGGTTTGTTGATCGTCCATGGAATTAATTGAAAATTAAAAATTGAATATTGAAGATTTATTGAACATTGAAGATTTGAAAATTTTCAATCTTTAATCTTCAATCTTCAATTTCTTTTACCCGCATTTCGAGAACCCGCAGACTTCGCACTTCATGCAGCCTTCGGCCATGACGAGCATGGCGGAACAATCCGGACAAACCGGAGCGTGGCCCAAGTCGGCAATTGAGGTTTTGGCCGCGACCATTGAGGTCCCGTTGGTCTTGAATTCTTGAGTGACAGTCTCGAACACCGGCTCTTCATGCTTGACGGCCTTGGGGGCTTCGGCAGCAGGTTTGGCAAATTCGAGCTTAAGTTCGGTTTGGCCGCGCTTCAAATGATTTTCCAAAACATTGGCAATGGCATCGGGCAAAGATAAGATCCGCTCGCCGTTGTGGAAGACTGGGTCCGGCCCGCGAATGCCCTTCAGCTGATCAATGACGTCGCCAATTCCAATGCCTGAGCGCAGCGACAAAGAGATCATCCGGCAAATGGCCTCGGTCTGAGCGCCAAAGAATCCGCCGGCCTTGCCGAGCTGCGAGAAAACCTCAAACGGCCCATACTCGTCCTCGTTAACCGTAACGTAAAGGTTGCCGTAGGCCGTGACGATCTTATAGGTCGAGCCGTGCATGACATCCGGGCGGCGGCGCGGCGTGATCTTAGTCGGAATGATTTGCTTGGCTTCTTCTTTTTTCGAATTATCCATGATCGGTTGATTTTGGGTTAATGTTTCGATAACGGGCACTGGCTGTTTTTCAAGTTCGAGCTTGACGGCTTCTGTTTTGGCTTCGGCCGCGGCTTTCTTTTCGACCTGCTCTGACGCGTCCTTGCCCAGTTTCTTGTGGTCAGTGGCCAAAACCTGCTCTTCGCGCGATCCGTCGCGATAAATGGTTCCGCCTTTGCAGCCGAGATCAAACATCATCTCGTAAAGCTTCTTGGTCTGTTCCAGCGAATAATCCTCGGGCGCATTCACCGTTTTTGAAATGGCGGAGTCGGTCCAGCGCTGGATTGCCGCCTGCACTCTGACGTGCTCTTCCGGGGTCAGCTCCATGGCCGTGACAAAGTATTCGGGCAAACTTTCCCCGGGATGTTCGGAAAGCCAGTCTTTGGCCAAACGAATGTGCTCTTGGTGCACGCCCAAGCGGGATTTGCGGAAATAGGTCCAGGAAAAGAACGGCTCAATGCCGGTCGAAGTGCCGACCATGGTCCCGACGGTTCCAGTGGGCGCCTGGGTCATGATGGTCACGTTCCTGATCCCGTATTTGCCGACCAAATGCCGAATGTATTCCGGCATGTTCTTCATATAGCCGCTTTCCAAAAACTTCTGGGAATCAAATTGCGGGAATGAGCCTTTTTCCCGGGCCAGATCAACCGACGCTTCATAAGCGGTGATGGCAATAAACTGATAAAGCTTGTCGATGAACTTCACTGATTCGTCGGAACCGTAGCGCACTCCCAAATGAATGAGCATTTCGGCCAAGCCGACCGTGCCCATGCCGATGCGGCGCTCGCTCATCTGCTGGATATAATTTTGCTCGAAGAAATAAGGCGTGGCGTCAATGACATTGTCCTGGAAACGCACGGCCTGCTGGATCGTGGTCTTAAGCTTGTTCCAGTCGACATCGCCTTTTTCCAAATCAACGTGCCGGGAAAGATTGACGTGGCCCAAATTGCAAACGCCCCACGGCGGCAAGGGCTGCTCGCCGCAAGGATTGGTGCCGATCAAATTCGCGTAATACCAGGAATTGGAGAGCTTGTTGGCGCGATCAATGAAGTAAATGCCCGGCTCGGCCGAGGCGTGGGCCGAGGCGATGATGGATTCCCAGAGATCAGTGGCGCGCACGGTCTTATACTTTAGGGTTTTGCCGCCCAAAGTCTCCCACTTTTTCAGATCGCCGTCCCAGTGGTTCTTATACAAAGGATCTTGCGTGTCCGGGAAAACCAAATCCCAGGTCTTTCCGGCTTTGACCGCTTCCATGAAATCGTCGGTAATCCCGATCGAGATGTTGGCATTGGTAATGCGGCCCGATTCGCGCTTGGCATTGATGAATTCGATGACATCCGGGTGCCAGACGTTTAAGATGAGCATCAAAGCGCCGCGTCTGGATCCGCCCTGTTCAATAAGTCCGGTGGAAAAACTGTAAAGCGAGCCCCACGAAACCGCGCCCGAAGACCGGCCGTTGACCCCGCGCACGTAAGCGTACCTCGGCCTCAAGGTCGAAAGATTAATGCCGACTCCCCCGCCGCGGGAAAAGATCTCGTTCATCTGCTCCAAGGTTCGGATGATGCCTGAGCGGCTGTCCTCCGGCGACGGCACGACATAGCAATTGTAAAAAGTCAAATTCTGGCCGGTGCCCGCACCCGTAAAAATCCGGCCGCCCGGCACATATTTCCAATCATTCATGAGATCGCGGAATTTCTGCTCCCATTCGGATTTAAGTTCCGGGCTTGATTCGACGCTGGCAATATGTTTGGCGATCCGTTCGAACATCTGTTCGGGCACAACCTCCAGCGGCTTGTCCACGTGCTCCATGCTGCGGCGCTCAACGGTTCCGTCCCGAAGTTTGACAGCCACCTCCCTGGCCTGGGCGTCGATTTCCTCCACAATTCCGATTTCGCGCTGCCCGGTCTTAAGATTGATGCAAACGACCACGGTGTCTCCCAAAGCCAAACTCTCCTTTTTGGCGTCTTTGACCGCGTAGCGGTCCAAAAATATCTTTTCGCCCAGTTCGCTTAAGGCGTTTTCAGTTCGGTTTTGGAGATTCGGGGACATTTGTTTCCTTTCTTTTTGTGAATGATGAAAATTGGCGGGTAATTATTAGTTTATAATTTTTTAGCTTCGCGGACAAACTCCTCAACGTCCGCAAATTGCCGATAGACGCTGGCAAACCGAATATACGCGATCTGGTCCTTGCGCTTGACGTGCTTCATGACGATATCGCCGATCTCCTTGGATGAGATCGTGTCTTTGCCGAGCCTCTGAATGTCCTGTTCAATGCCGGAAATGATGCTTTGAAACATTTCGTGGGTCAACGGCCGTTTCTCAAAAGCCTTTCTAATTCCGTTTTCGATCTTTTCCCGCATGTAGGCTTCGGTTTGGCCGTTGCGCTTGGCAACGGTCAGGTCCAAAATTTCCATTTCCTCATAAGTCGAAAAGCGAAACTCGCATTTATTGCATTCTCTGCGCCTTCTTATAGCCATGCCTTCATTCGTTGGACGGGAGTCCAAGACTTTGGTGTCTTCGTGCCCGCATTTTGGACAAATCATAGGTGATTTTTAAAAATTTTGGCGAAAAAAATAGGAGGTCTCAAATACCGCAATAGAAATTGCCTCTCTTAATTGGTTTTTGGCTCAAGGGCAGGCTTGTTTTGTTTTCGTCTTTATGTCCTAGTTCAGCTTTGCCGCCATTTTCAGCAGCTAACACTACATCTTGTGTTTGCCAAACTAAATATAGCCCCATATCTAGTATGCTGTCAAAACCTGGGATTTTCTCGATTTAAATTGCCAAGCCTGACGTTATCAACATTTTTTTTGACGGCGTTTGAGGGTGTCAATGATTAAATTG
>JBLMZH010000032.1:0-20308 GCA_050258715.1 Acidobacteriaceae bacterium | reverse complement strand
ACCAAATCCAAAAGCCACTTTTCCCAGCCTTTTGCCAAACCCAGAGCTTTCAGTTTTTCTTCCTTGGAAAACAAACCTTGAACCAATTTGAAAGCCACGCCGACTCCGGTCAAAAAAGGAAAGGGATAATTGTCCATCGGATTTTTGGGATTGATGACGGCAAACGCTTCGGGCAATTCCCCCACCAATTCGTGATGATCGGTAATGATCAAGTCCATTCCCAATTTCTTGGCCTCCAAAGCCTCTTCCCTGGAATTGATTCCGCAATCAACGCTAATGACCAACTCCGCCCCCTGCTCCTTAAGCTTCCTTATGGCTTCGACATTAATACCATACCCTTCGGAAAAACGATCGGGAATATAACAGCCGGCATTGGCTCCAAGTTTCCTTAGCGCCAAAAACATGACTGAGGCCGCTGTGATCGCGTCCGCGTCGTAGTCGGCGTAAATAAAGATCCGCTGGTTTGCATCGATCGCTTTCCATACTCTTTCGACCGAAATTCCCATGTCGGAAAACAAGAACGGATCAAAAAGCCTGCTGTAATCGGGATTTAAAAATTCCAAAGCTGCCGATTCTGTTGAGATGCCGCGCTGCACCAAAAGCCGGCTGATGAGCCTGGGCAAGCCCGGTAATTCGGCCGTTTGAGGCAAGTCTTTGATGATCCAGTTTCTTTTCATGTAGCTATTCTAACACAAAAACCCGCGTCAACTTGCGGGTTTAATGGGGAAAAGGTTGGCAGGCAATCCTCTGGGTTTTTGCTCGTTTCTTAAGGCTGGGATTACCTGAGCTGCTCGAACAATTGCGGCAGCAAACTTATTCCAGTCATTTCCTTTGGCTTTTCAAAACCCATAAGCTCAAGCAGGGTCGGGGCGACGTCAGAAAGCACGCCAATCGGCATCACTCCCGCCAGCGATTCGAGCCCGCTGTCCCTGGGTTTCTTGCGCCGAAACTGTTCCGCCACCAGAATGAACGGCACGGGATTCGTGGAATGTTCCTTGTCGATGCCGCCGGAATTGACATTGATCAGCTCTTCGCTGTTCCCGTGGTCAGCGGTGATAATAAGGCAAATGTTCTGCTCAAGGCAGGCCTTAACGATTTTCTCAACGCAGGAATCAATGGCTTGGATGGCCAGGACCGAAGCTTTAATGCTTCCGGTATGTCCGACCATGTCGGAATTGGCGAAGTTCGCCAGGAAAAAAGAATAGCCGGATTTGAACTTATTGACGAATGATTCGGTCAGTTTGAACGCGGACATTTCCGGCACGTCCTCGTAATTTTGATAATTGGACGCGGGCGAAGTGATTATTTCGCGCTCCTCGCCGGGATACGGGTTGATCGTGCCGCCATTGAAGAACACGGAAACGTGAGCGTACTTTTCGCTCTCCGCGATATGGAACTGCCTTAAGCCTTGTTTGCTGATCAGTTCCGCGAATCCGTTGGAGACTTCGTTGGGCGGAAATGCGGTGGGAATTGAAAATTCAACCGTATACTCAGTCATGCCCACGACCTTAAGATCAAGAAAATTCTCCGTCGGTTTTGCGAATTTGGAAAAACCCATTTGGGCAAACGCCCTGACCAGCTGCAGCGCCCGGTCCGGGCGGAAATTAAAGAAGATCATGGCGTCGCCATCGGTCACGGTCTGCGGCTTGCCGTTTTCGTCCAAAATCACGGTCGGCGGGATCATTTCGTCAAAAACATTGCTGTCGTAATTGGTTTGAATCGCCTCTTCTGCTGACTTGGCTTTGGGGCCTTCCCCAAAGACCATGGCGCGATAGGTCTGCTCGGTCAAATTCCAGTGTTCGGCGCGGTCCATGGCATAAAATCGCCCGCTGACTGTGGCAACTTTCCCGATGTTGTTCATCTGTTGGATGCGGCGCTTAAGCTTGTCCAGGCTGTCGAGGGCGATTTGCGGCGGCGTGTCGCGGCCGTCGAGGAACATATGAATAAGAACGTTTGAAATCCCGTTTTCCGCGGCCAGGCCGATCAGGGCATAAGCATGCTCGTCGTAACTGTGGACTCCGCCCGGGCTGATCATGCCGACCAGGTGCAGTTTGGAATTGTTCTTTTTCACGTGTTCAATCGCTTCCAGAAACGCCGGATTTTTGAAAAAAGTCCGGTCTTCAATAGCCAAGGTAATGCGGGACAGATCCTGCCCAATGATTCTGCCGGCGCCCAAGTTCAAATGCCCGACCTCGGAGTTCCCCATCTCGCCCCAAGGCAACCCAACAGACGGGCCGGACGCCTGCAAAGTTGTGGCTGGAAAATCTTCAATCAGTTTATTTATGGTCGAAGGATTGGCTAAGGTAATGGCATTCCCCCGGCTTGGGGTGGCGATCCCAAATCCGTCGAGCACGACCAACGCCAATTTTTCGTAAGTTTTAAATTCCATTTGTTATTGTTCCAAAGCTTTAATTGCCGGAAGCTTCTTGCCGGCCAAGTATTCCAAAAGTGCGCCACCGCCGGTAGAAATATGATCAATAAATTCGGAAACGTGGGTCATATCAACCGCAAGCGCGGTTTCCCCGCCTCCGACTACGGTAAAGGCCTTGCCCTTCCCGACTCCGGCAATGGCCCGGGCCATGGCCTTGCTGCCAAAAGCAAACTTGCTAACCTCGATCTTGCCTAACGGTCCGTTCCAAACCACGGTCTTGGCTTTGGAAATTTCGCCTGAGAACCGAGCCACGGTTTTGGGACCGATATCAAAAATGGTTTCGTTGGGAAGAACTTTATCCAAAGTCACGACCCGAGGGTTGTCCGTTTCCGTTTTGGCCACAACCACGTCTTCAGGCAAAACAATTTTATCCTTAAAGTTTCGATAAATTTGCTTGGCCACGCTCTCATCCGCCGCCTTTGATTGTCCGATTTCGTACCCCAAGGCTTTGATGAAGCCATTGCCGATCGCGCCGCCAAGAAGCAATTTTTGCGCCTTGTCCCCCAAATAATTGATCGTGTCCACTTTGTCTTCGACTTTAACCCCGCCCATGATCACGACAAAAGGCTGGGCCGGATTCTTGATAAGCCTATCAAGCGCCGCAATTTCTTTGGCAAAAGAAATTCCCACATAAGCGGTAAGTTTAGAAGGCAGGCCGAACATTGAGGCTTCTTTTCTGTGAGCCACGGAAAAAGCTTCGTTAACGTAAAATTTGCCGAACTTGGCCAGGGTTTCAATGAACTGTCTGTCCCCTTCTTCTTCGCCCGGGTAAAAACGCAAATTTTCCAAAAACAAAATATCACCCGGCTTCATTTTGGAAACGAGCGGCGAATAATCCTTTTTGGTGATGTCTGAATCCAAAAAATACAAATGCGGAATTGAGTAAGCTGGGAGCACATCCTTTACCCGCACCGGCTTAAGCCCGAGCAGACCAGCGAGTTCAAAAGCCACAGGCCACATGCTCTTGTCCGAAACGACCTGGCCCTTGGGGCGGTCCAGATGGGATAGAAGAATAATTTTTGCTCTCTGTCCGATCAAATACTGGATCGTGGGCAGACAATCCTTGATCCTGGTGTTATCAGCGACTACCCACTCATTTTTTTCCTTTAACTGCTTAAGCGGCACATCAAAACCGGCCCGCAGCAAAACCGCGGCATTCTTGAATTTGACGGTTGTGACGACCTTGATCAATTAAATATTCCTTAAGGATTTTGTTTCGGTCCTAAAATTTTTTATTTGCTTATCAGTATCGCCTGCTCCACGAATCGGTTGGAATAACCGAATTCATTGTCGTACCAAGCCACTACTTTAACCATATCTCCGTCCACGACCTGGGTCAGCCCCAAGTCAACGATGGATGAATGCGGATTGCCGATGATGTCGGTTGAAACGATTGGCTCCTTAGTTGCGGTCAAAATGCCTTTCCATTTGGGCGAATTAGCCGCTTCAATGAACGCTCGATTAACTTCATCAACAGTGACTTTGCGTTTTAAAATGGCGGTAAAATCGGAAAGCGAGCCGCAGGGAGTCGGAACGCGGAAAGCCGAACCGGTAAACCGGCCCTTAAGATTAGGTATGGCTTCTGTGGCCGCAGTCGTGGCCCCGGTCGTTGTCGGCGTGATATTGATCGCGGCAGCCCGGGCGCGGCGCAGGTCCTTGTGCAAGGCCGGCGGCGGCCCGTCCACCAAATTTTGTTCGGCTGTGTAAGAGTGAATAGTCGACATCATCATCTTGGCAATCCCGAACTTGCTTTCTAAAATCGCAGCTACCGGCGTAATGCAATTCGTGGTGCATGAAGCGTTCGAAATAATTTTTTCGCCCGCATATTTATCGTCGTTAACTCCGATAATGAAAGTTTTGGTAATCCCTTCGTCCTTGGCCGGCGCCGAAATGATGACCTTTTTTGCTCCGGCTTTGATATGAGCCGAAGCTTTTTCCTGGCTCGTAAACCTACCGGTCGATTCCAAAACCACATCCACGCCCAAATCCTTCCACGGCAGCAGCGCCGGATCTTTTTCCGCGAACACCGGGATCTTCTGGCCGTCAACAATGATCGTCCCGACCGTAAAATTTGTGGGCGTGACCCGCTCATGCCGGTCATCAGCAGTCACTTGCTTGTTGTAAATTCCATAGACCGAATCGTACTTCAAAAGATGGGCCAGGACATCAGGCTCGGTCAGATCATTTACGGCCACGATCTTAATCTCAGGCTTGGTTAAGGCGATTTTGAAGGCCTGGCGTCCGATCCTGCCAAAACCGTTGATCGCTATGCGGATGGTTTCCATATTCGTTAGTTAATTAATTTCCAGCCGCTCGGGACATCGCAGGGAGTCGGATAATTTTTCGTCTCCCCGTTTCTTGGGTCCATGGCCGGCGTTATGACTTCAATGCAAGCCGTTCCTTTATCCTTGCCGACTGATACCACGCATACTCCACCCGCGTCCGGATAGGTTCCGTCGTATTTGCACGAATAACCGTCAGGACAGCTAAAGCCGGCAATACCGCCGCAAAAACTGCCCGAAACTTTGTCTTCCTTTTCGGTCAAATTGCCATTAGGGGCCGCTTCAAGCAAAAGGGTGCTTAAAATTTCCTTAAACAGTTCGTCGGACTTTTCCCTGCTGATAGCGCCCGGAACCTTTAGAATCTCACTTTCTTTCCAGCTCGAGCTGATACCTGACAAAGCCTGGACCATGTCTTTGGTCACGACCAAAGTTTTGGGAGTTTTGCCTTCAAGCGGGAAATAATAAATAAATTGGCCGCAGCCTTCCGCGCCGTCATACTCATAATGCCCGGACCAATTCCCGGCGGTGATTTTGCCGTCGTCATTCCTTGGCGTCATTTTTTTGTTAACGACCTCGAGCGTGACCAAAAAATCCGTCAGCCGTTCCTGTTTCGGTCCATCCCCCATCATGTCGCAAGGGCCGAAGTTCTCAAAAGGGATCGAATGAGCAATCATGACGACACCATCATCCTCAGAGGCTTGCATGAAATCAGGATATTCAAAACTTATCCCGGCTTTTTTGCTTGCATATGCGAGATTGCCTGATTCGGTTTTCACCATCGTCCTATGGAACACGATCGGGGCGATTGTCGAGCTCAGTTCCTGCCAGGCCAAAAAAGAATAGATGACACTGGCCAAAGCCAGCACGAAAGCCGTTACGACAACGGTAACCGCAAGAGAGTGCTTTTTAAGCCAGGGACTCTTAATGTCATGCTTGCTCGGGATCCTTAGTTCAAACATAATAAAACTTCCGGTATTAATGGCTTTAAAAAATTTGGTTGTTGCGTTCTAGCCCTTGATCAGGACCGTCGACAGCAAGGCAGCCGTGAAAACGACCCAGACGACAAAGATCACGAACTCTTCATCCTTCTTGAAGTTGATGTACTTGTGGATGCGTTTTCGGATTGAGTCCAACATTTTGTTTTGGTTAATTGTTTATTAATGTTTCGAAATTGCGTATTGTGCCTGATTTTTGCATTTTAAAACTTCGATCTTTTGCTCGGCCATGGCTTGCAGGGCGTCGCGCGCCGGACCGAGAAGCTTTCTCGGGTCATAAATCTGGGGATTTTCTCCGAGATTTTTCCGAAGCGCCTTGTTGAATGCCACCCGAAGATCAGTATCGATGTTGAAGATCGCCACTCCTTCCTTGATCGCGGCCTGCATCTGCGAATCGGGAACGCCCGAAGCGCCGTGCAAAACCAGAGGAATTTTCACCTGCTCGTGGATCATTCTTAAGCGATGAATGTCAATGTGCTCCTTGAGCGTCGAAAGGATCTCCCGGATTTTTGGGTCAACCGGTATCCCGTGCAAGGAACCGACCGCCACCGCCAGCGTATCAATTCCGGTTTCAGCCACGAATTTGACGGCCTGCTTCGGATCGGTCATGAGGTCCTCGCCTTTTTTGACGTTTTGCCAATCCTCGCTGCCCAAAAGCCGGCCTAATTCCGCCTGGACCCAAACGCCTGCCTTGTGAGCGTAAGAAACGACGGCCTTGGTCAGTTTAACGTTCTCTTTGTAGCTTAGGCTGGAAGCGTCAATCATGACCGAAGAATAACCAAGCCCGATCAGCTTTTTGATGAGATTAAAGTCCTTGCAGTGGTCCTGATGAAGCGCAATCGGGACGTCAACTTCGCGCGCCACGGTCTTTATGATTCCCGCAATTTCCTCAGCCCCGGCATATTCGATCGCGCCTTCCGAAGTCTCGATTATGATCGGTGCCTTCATCTTTACTGCTGCGCGAACGATACCCTGGGTTGTTTCCAGGTCCTGAGTGTTGAAAGCCGGCACTCCGTACCTGCCGATCATTTTTTTGTGGACGATCTTGCCGATGTGGACGAGCATTAAATCAGTTGCGAATTAAAAATTGGGGGTTGAAAATTGTTGAAACTAAAATTTGATTCCGGCCCGAAGAATCTGAATGACAGTCGGCAGTTTGGCGTTTTGTTTTTTCGGGGTGCAGACCGCGTAAAACAGCTTGTATTGGCACTTGAATTCGTCCTTGGTCGAGGACATGACCCCGTGCCAAACCACGAATGCCAGCGCCAGCACCAAAAGCATAAGCAGCCTGGAACGCAATTTTTTTCTAAATAGCATTGACCTTGCTTAATGACATTGACGCGTACTCCTTGGCCTTAAACTTCGGATGTTTCTTCAGATAATTTTCGATCTGGCCTTTGGTCTGCAATCCCTTGTGCGGTCCCGTGAACAACGCCACATTGCCGCCGTTGACCGTGCCCCAAGCCATGGCTGTGGGAATATCCTTGCCGTAAAACAAAGCGGCTGTAAAGGCCGTGCCAAAAGCGTCCCCCGCTCCGGTTGATTCGATCCTTGCTGCCGGGAAGCAGTCCATAAACCAAATCTTCTCGCCGTCCGAAGCGTACGAGCCGTCGCGGCCGTCCGTTATGACAGCAATCTTTGCTCCGAGTTTGTGCATGGCCCGGGAAAGTTTGCCGATGTCGCGGGACTGGGTCTTGGTCACGTCCTGGGCTTCCTCGCGGTTTAAAAACAAAATGTCGCAGGCCTTGTAAATGCCGGCCAGTTTTTTAGTCCCCATGCGCATCTGAAAAGTACCCGGGTTAAAGGCCAGCTTGATCTTGGGATTGTTCTTTAAAAAGGTCGCAAACTGCCGGTGGAAACTTTCGGTGTGGTCGGCCATGGATGAAAAATAAATCCAGTCGGTCGAGAGGTGCTCCGGCAAATGATACTGGAACTTATTATGCTTGATAAGTATTGTCCGCTCCCCGCGAAAAACGAGGACGAAATGGAAATTGGTCTGAACTCCCTTGTTGACCTTAATGTACTGAGTGTCGATTCCTTCGGCCTTAAGCTCCCTGATAATGGTCGCGCCGCGATCATCATCTCCGACTGCGGCCACGAACGCGTTCTTCATCCCAAGCCGCGCCGAACCGACCGCATTGTTCGTCGAATTGCCCGCAGGCAGCATGACCAGGCTCTCGTAAGGTATCTTATTGGCATAGCTTAAGCTCAACTGGCAATCGTGATGGTTGACGCCGCAGTGAACCGAGGCCTCATGCAATTCGATGAACGCATCAATCGTCGTGTCCCCCACGGAAACGATGTCGTATTTGGTATTTGTTTTTGGTTTCATTAGGAAATCGAACATTTTAGTCACGATTATTATAATGATTTTCTATTTGTTTGTAAAGTTTGGGCTTATCAACCGAGAGTTCGCAAAAAACCGGCGAAATCAATTGATTTCGCCGGGCAAGAGCCTTTATTTGAACGTCCAACCGCCTAAAATGACTTTTTCTTCCGGGCTTAAGGTATCATCGCCGTAAAAAACCATGGTGTAAAACTTGTCGTTGTGTTTGACTGAATAGGCGCTGAACGGACGGCCGCAATGGCCGTCTTCGCAAAAACCGTTGGGCGCCTTAAATTCGATGTAGCTTATATCGTTGACCACCACTTGTCCGGTCTGAGGAAAACCAAGGTAAGAAAACTTGGACGGGTCAGGATCCGTGGGGCCGTCAATGACAATCTCCATTCCCACGATCCGGTTGTTATTATCAGAAAAATAAACGTGGCTGCCGCTTCTTGTCGGGCCGAAATACGGAGGGTACCTAAGTTCAAATTTATCCGCCGAATCGGCATAGGTCCGCCAGGTTGATTTGTCGAGTTCGGGCTTGACCGGGGCGGGCTTCTTGGGCGCAACCGTAAATGCGACAACCACAGCGATTCCTATCAAAAGAAGCGGCGGCAAAAATTTCAATAAAAAGTTTTTCATGGCCACAATAGACTACCATTTTCGGCTAATTTTGTCACCTCCAAAGTCCCAATTTTATTAAATAAAAAAACCGGAACAAATTCCGGCGATAAAGATTAGGAATTATTTTTTTCTCTTGATCGCTATCTTGACGGCCTGTAAGATCGCAAAACCATCCATCCCCCATTTGACTGAAAGTTCTTCTGGCTTCCCAGATTCCGAAAAATGGTCGTTCATGCCGACATACTCCTGCGGGACTGGAAAATTTTTACTTAAGACTTCCGCCATTGCCGAACCTAGTCCGCCTGCGACCTGGTGCTCTTCCGCGGAAACGAGGCACCCGGTTTTTTTCACAGATTTAATCAGCGTTGCTTCATCCAAGGGCTTGATTGAGACCATATCCAAAACCTCGCATTCGATCTTTTGCTTGGACAATTCCTCGGCTGCCTGGAGCGCATAATATAACTGCGGCCCGGCCGCGGCGATGGTCGCGTGCTTCCCGCTTCGAAGGATCGCGGCTTTCCCAAATTCCAAAACCTGCTCGACTGGCGTAAACAATGCCAAGGCGCTGCGGCTGATGCGGATATAAACCGGACCTTCTGTTTCTGCAGCGAGCACAATCGCTTTTTTTGCCTGTAAGGCATCGGCCGGAACCAAAACCTTCATGTTCGGCAAAACCCGGGTCAGCGCGATATCCTCCAGCCCCTGGTGGGTAGCGCCGTCCAAGCCGGCGGAAATCCCGGCGTGCGAACCAATAATCTTAACGTTGTTCTTCGAATAACAAACAGAAAGCCTGATCTGCTCCCAGGTCCGCCCCGGCGAAAACACGGCAAACGACGCACAAAAAGGGATTTTACCTTCGTGCGCCAACCCGGCGGCAATTCCAATCATGTTCTGCTCGGCCACCCCGACTTCAACAAATCTTTTTGGGTAAACTTTGGCGAAATTCGAGACCTTTGTCGATTCGGAAAGATCCGCTGTCAAAACCATGACCTTGGGATTCGTTTTCCCGAGCTCCATCAATCCTTCGCCCACCCCGACTCGCATTTCTGAAAAGTGCGGAGTAGATGCAATTTTTGCGATCTTTGCCTGTGTTTTCATCAGCTCATCATTTTTTTATTGCGCAATTCCTCAGCGTCTTTTTTGAAAACGTTTTCGTTCCCGGTCACCTCGCTGATATAAGATTCCTTATTGAGCTTGTTTTGGATGTCCCTGATCTCTTCTTCCAGCGCCAGGATCGAATCCTTGTCGTTGTCGCGAACAGCCTTGGTGAGCTGCTTGGTAAAAAATTCCAATTCTCCCTTCAAGTATTCCAAACTTTCGTCTTCCTCCTGGTAATTTTCATCAGGCAACGGGCGGATTTCTTCCGCTCCCATATGTTCTCGACCCATAAATTTATGCCTTAAAAATTAATTTTAAATTTAATAATGCCCGGAATCTATTCTTCCCCCTAAAGTTCGAAGCTGCCTTAAAGCCTCTTCGGCCTGCTTGTTTTTCGACGGCGCTCCTTCAGGCTCAATGCTCCCCGGCGGACTGCCGTGCCATTCGTAATGATACTCCATATAATCAACTCCCTTGCCTGGAATGGTTTTGCAAATAATCAGGGTCGGCTTCTTATCTTCTGTCCGGGACATGTCACATGCCTGAATTATCGCTTCGATATCATGGCCGTCCACTTCCAAAACCTGCCAGTTGAATGACTCGTATTTTTTGCGCAAAGGTTCGATCGGCATCACATCCTCCGTGTGCCCGTCAATCTGAATGTTGTTGCGATCAATAATCGCGGTCAAGTTGTTAAGTTTTCTACTGCCTGAGAACATGGCCGCTTCCCAAGTCTGGCCTTCCTGCTGTTCCCCATCGGACATCAGGCAATAGACGCGCCAGGCCTTTCCGTCAAGCTTGCCGGCCAGAGCAATGCCTGCCGCCTGAGACAAACCCTGTCCGAGCGAGCCTGAGCTTGTTTCGGCCCCGGGCAAAACCAAATGGTCCGGGTGTCCCTGCAGCCTGGACCCAAGCTGCCTCAAGGTTAAAAGTTCGTTGTGGGGAATGAAACCGGCATGAGCCAGGGTCGCATACCAAACAGGATTGATGTGTCCCGCGGAAAGCACGAATCGGTCGCGATTCTCATCCTGGGGATTCTTTGAATCGATATTGAGTACGGCAAAATATAAGGCGGTAAAAATATCGGCCGTGCCCAAAGACCCGGCGCTGTGCCCGGATTTGGCATGCACCAACATTTTGATGACATCTTGCCTAATTTCGTTGGCTAATTTTTCAAGCTCCTCAACGGTTTTCATGAAATGTCGAAATCCTATGATGCGGAATTATTCTTGAATTTCACTGTCCGCCCGCAGCGCTTCCACGGCCAGCCTTTGGTTGTCCGATCTCCAGATTGCGGAGCCTGCGGTCAGCCAATTGGCGCCGGCCAAAACGCAATCCCTGACGATGCCGACTTTAATTCCGCCGTCCACGCAGATTATTCCGCTCTTTAAAAGTTTCCGCAATTCCTTAATCTTATCAATCGTGGATGGTTCAAATGCCCGGCCTTGTCCTCCCGGAACAACTCCCATCAGCTGCACAAAATCCACCTTGTCCAAAAATTTGGCCGCTTCGTAAAGTTTGGTCTCGGGATTAATACACAACCCCGTTTTAAGGCCAAACTTTTTGGCCTCCGCAATCGTTTCGGTTATCTCGCTCTCCTGCTCAAAGCTCTCGAAGTGGAAACTGACAAACTTAAACTTCGCGTTTTTTACGTCCTGAAAATAATCTTTGGGGTTATTGACCATGAGGTGCGCGATCAAGGTCGAAGTTGATTTGAGGAAATTCAGCTGTTTGACTTCGATCGTTTTCCCTTCCACAAAATCACCGTCTGAAAAATCCACGTGGATTTTGGTGAAAAAATGGGATAAGGCAAAAAGTTCCGCATACTTCTTGCGGAAATCGGAAATATCGTTGGTCATGATGGCGGGAATAATCTCGGTCATTGGTATTGCCAAAAATAAATAAGGTAGATGACCAGGCTGAAGATAATCACAATGAACAAATAGCCCCAAATGCGGTGCAAACATAAAGGCGAACAGGCATGAGGTTTTCCGACGGCTTCGATTTGGGTATTGAACTTTTCCATTTAAATTATAGGTTTATGTCGATCTTCTTGACCTTGCCGACCCTTCTTTCAAAGCGCGCGTGCTTTTCAAAATCCGTGGTCAGAAACGTATGGACGATCTTCTTGGCGTTGTCCAAAGTCACATAATCGCCGGGCAAGCACAGAATGTTTGCGTCGTCGTCATTGCGCGCGAAATGCGCGGCATTCTGATTCCAGCAGACTGCAGCTCTCGCCCCTTTGGCCTTGTTGGCCACGATGCACATGCCTTGCCCTGAGCGGCAGACAAAAATTCCCTTTGCCCTCGGCTCGCGCCCGATCCTGACCGCGGCGGGCCAGGCAAAATCAGGATAATCGTCCTTGGAATCGAAATGATCAGGCCCGAAGTCATCAAAACTGTAGCGCCATTCCTTGAGCCACTTTTTGACCTCTTCTTTTAATTTGTACCCTCCGTGATCGGCCGCCAAATAAACTTTCATTTTTTTTCTTTCAATTACTGGATTCAAATTTATGGATCGATTCCCGGTGGAATTCCTTGACGACTGCCAAAAAATTATCGCCGTTGAGGCTCGCCGCCCCGACCAAGGCCCCGTCGATGGTCGGATGCTTGGCGAACTCGTGGACGTTATCCTTGTTGACTGAGCCGCCATAAAGCATGGGCATGATGCCGGCGCGGGCAACCCCCACGATTTCTGCAACCATATTCCTAATGTGGCTGATCATTTCAACCGCATGCTCGCCCGTGGCGGGTTCCGCATTTTTGTTGGAAGAAATCGCCCAGGTCGGCTCGTAAACAAAGATCATCCGCTCGATCAGCTTTTTGTCGAGGTCCTTCGTCGCCGCCTTGAACTGCTTGGTAACGATGCGCTTCATTCCGTCCTTTTGCGCTTTCGGGTCGCCGCCCAGGCAGACGATCGGCGTGATGTCGTTCTCCAGGCATAATTGCGCCTTAAGCCTGACCATGAGGTCGTTCTCGGAAAAATACATCCGGCGTTCTGAATGCCCTAGGATTGCAAACGAAACTCCCCACTGTTTGACTTGAATGACCGAAATTTCGCCGGTATACGCCCCTTTTTCTTCCCAATGAATGTTTTGCGCTCCCAGTTTGACGTAATGCCCGTAGTGCGACATCGGAGCCAAATATACGGCCGGCGGACAAATCGCCACCTCGGTTTTGTCCTGAAAAAAATGCATCCGGTGCTCAACACTCATAAAAATTTGCCGCGCGTGCTCGAGCGAATCAGGGTTCATTTTCCAGTTGGCCACGATCAGTTTCTTCATTTTGGCTTCTCCTTCTTTGATCCTTTAGCTGCATGCGCGAGTTTATCGGATTCAAAAGCTCCGAGTTTGTCCGGCTGGCGCAAAAAATCCGCAGCCTGTTCGGGCGTAACCGTATTCACGTAAACGTCGGAACCGAGCTCAAATCCTCCCCAGACATTGATCCGCGGCAAAATTTCCAAATGCCAGTGGTAGCTGCGGTCGTCATAGCGCGTGGTCAGCGAATGCGAAACAGGCAAAGTATGAATGTAATAGTTATAGGAAGGGTTGCCCAATTTGTTATAAAGTTTCTGAAGCGCGATCCTTAAAACCCTAGCCAAAGACTTTCGTTCGGAATCGGTGATGAGCGTAAAGCTGGCGCGGTGCGTTTTGGCGATGATGCGCATGGCATATGGAACCCGGGACGCGAAAGGAGCGATGACCACGAAGTCCTTGTCGTCGAGGACAAGCCGCTCGCGGTCCTGAAGCTCTTTAAAGATCATTTCACAGAATACGCACGCCCCGTAATTTTGAAAATAATTGAAGCTGCCGATAACCTCGTCGTGCAGATGATCAGGCACGAACGGAGTGGCAAAAATTTGGGAATGCGGATGGACCATGGACGCCCCGCCTTCGCGGCCGTGGTTCTGCAACACATGGACATACCTGACCTCGGGGTGCGAACTGAGATCGATCATCCGGTGCTGATAGGCCTTGAGGTTGGCCTCCATCACTTCATCCGACAAAAATGCCGTCAAGGTATTATGCGGCCGGGTAATGATGACTTCGTGGTCGCCAATGCCTTCCCGGACAATGTAAAAATCATTGCGTTCGCGTCCGCCGCTGTGCCCCAACGCCTCGAACTTGTTAGGGATAACCCTGACCTTCCAGTTCTTCTCGTCGTTCTTGGGAAAAGTGTCGACCGTGAGATTAAAGGCTTCGTTGCCAGGACAAAACACGCATTTCGGCTCGACCAAAGGCAGGGACGCCGGGTCGGGGTTGGTGCAGGCCTGCTTAAAATCCTCGGGCCTGCTTCCCCGGTTGGGCGCAAACAAAATCCAGTGCTTGGAAACTATGTCCTGTCGAAATTCGCTCACTTAAGGCCTCCTTATTGCGTCACCGGCGGAATGACCCGGAACGTGCTTAAAAACTCCTGAATGTTCTGGCTGTTGCCTTTGATCAAAAACAGTTTTTCGTTCTTTTCCAAAACCACGGCGAACTTGTCTGTGTTCTTGTCTGTCTTGAGGTTGTAAAATTTAACCGTTTCTCCCGAAACCGCAATGTCGTAGCTGGAAGCAACCGGCAGAGCTTTTATGACGGAATTTTTGTCAGCGGGGTCCAGCACGGAAACCGTTATCGATTCTCCGTAATTTTTGGGGTCGACAAGCGTGATAATGTTTCGCTTCTCGGCTTCGATCGCCCAAGTCACGGGATGTTTGACGGAAAATCCGAGATAGGCGTCGCGGTAAAGCGTGCCGCGGTCATGTTTGACCGTGGAATATTCCATGTCCCGGTCGATGCTGTAATTATTAAAAGTGACGTAAGCCGACAGGGCGACCAAAATCACCACTGTCAGGACTATTGTCCAGGCGAACCAGCGGTCTTCCAAAACCCTGACCAGATGGATTGGAGTTTTTTTTGTGTTTCCCATGCGTTTTTGTTTAATGCTTTTTTAAATTATTTTTTTCGATTGTCGAGGTAGGCTTGAAGCATGACTTGAGCCGCGACATTATCTTTGATCGGTCTTTGCTTTTTGGCACTCAATCCGGCCTCGGCAAGCTTGCTTTGAGCTTGAACGGTCGAGAATCTTTCATCGACCGTTTCTACGGGAATTGCCAGAGTTTTTTTCAGCGCTTCGCAAAATTTTTCAACCTTCAGGCTGGAACTTGAATCTTCGCCGGACAATGATTTAGGCAGGCCGATAATGACCTTTCCCACTTCCAGCTCCTCGCAAATTGCCTTGATTTTGAGAAGCGGCCTTTTGGTTTCGATCGGACGGTCCAGGGCAAAGGCGAATTCAGCTTCAGGGTCGGATACTGCAGCCCCGATGCGCACTGTCCCCCAATCAAGGCCTAAGATCCTCATTTATTTGGTGTCGCCCAAGGTCACTGAAACTTCTTTCTCCTGGCCGCGGCTTAAAACCTTCATCTTTACCACATCGCCGGGGTTGAAATTTTTAAGCACTCCAGCCAGGCTGTGATCCTGATCGATCTTCTGCCCGTTGATCTCAAGAATGATGTCGGACTCCTTAAGTCCGGCCTTGTCAGCCGCTGAATCAGGGACCACGGCCGGAAGATTGGGCTTGCCGCCGCTTAAAATCAAAGCCCCGTAATCAACCGTCAGTTTGTTCTCTTCTTTGATCGTCTGGTTGACGATGACGTAGCGAACCCCCAAGAAAGGTTTTACAATGCTTCCGAATTTTTTAAAACTGTCCACGTCGCGCTTGATGTCGTTTGCGGGAAGAGCGAATCCGACGAGCTGGCCCTGCTGATCAATGGCCGTGTTGATTCCGATGACCGAGCCTCCGATATCGAGGAGCGGACCGCCGGAATTTCCTGGATTGATGGCAGCGTCGGTTTGGATAACGCCTTCAAGCTGTTCCGAGCCGCCGCTGGTGCCGTTGGCGGTTACCGTGCGGCCGATGCCGGAGACCACGCCTGTGGTTACGGTATTGCGGTATTCACCCAGAGAGTTGCCGATAGCAATGACCTTTTGCCCGATTTCGATCGTGTCAGAACTTCCCAATGTCAGAGTCGGCAGGTTTGCACCTTCGATCTTGACCAAGGCCAGGTCATTCACCGGATCACGCGAAAGGACTTTGGCGTCATATTTTTTCCCGTCATTGGTCAGAACAGTGTAAGTGGAATTTTCGTCTTCGACCACGTGCTTGTTGGTGACGATGATCCCGTCAGGAGAGATAATAAATCCGCTGCCGCCGCCGATCTCCTGGATGTTCGGCTGCTGGCTTTGGCTTTGGTTCTGGTTTCTCGATTGAAAGAACGGATCCAAACTGAACGGTCCGAAATCGAACGGCGAAGAGGAATATCCCGGGACCTTGTTCAAATCTTTTGAAATGATGATTGATACGACAGCCGGGCTTGCGCGCTTCACGACATCGACCACAGCCGACTGCTCGTTGACCTGGACCGTTTTTATGCCCTGGTCCGAAGGGGCCAAATTTGATTTCTTATAAAAAGGAACAACGTAAACATTTCCGATCCACGAACCGATAATGCCGAAGATGAGGCTTAGGACAATAACCGAAGAAAACAGGGTGCTTTTTGAGTTTTGTCTTGGAATATCCGAAGTTAATAAGGGTTCTTGCTTGGATTCGGGAATATTTGTCAACATTGTCAAATTTATTGTTTGTTAATGGTAAGATTAGGAATTATTATAACACATTTTTAGGATATTTACGAATTACTCCACTGTCAAAATTTCGCATCCGTCTGCCGTGACGACCGCGGTATGTTCAAAGTGCGAAGAAGGCGATCCGTCAGCCGTCTTTATGGTCCAGCCGTCAGCGCCTATCCGAACTTTCCAGCCTTTGGCGTTGATCATCGGCTCAATGGCTATGACCATGCCTAAAGGCAACATCGGTCCCCGGTTGGGCTGGCCGTAACACGGAATTTCCGGGTCCTCATGAACCTTAGCGCCCACTCCGTGCCCGACCAATTCCCTGACCGGCGAAAATCCTTTTGACTCGGCAACCGTCTGGATGGCGTGCCCGATGTCCCCGACTGTCACGCCGGGCTTGACCACATCAAGCGCGGCGTAAAGCGCTTCCCTCGCCGATTCCAAGAGCTTGAGTTTCTTTGGCTCGACATTTCCAATGGCCACCGTGACCGCGCCGTCGGTAAACAAGCCTTTGTATTTTATTCCAAGGTCCAAACCGACGATGTCACCCTCGGTTAAAATTTTGTCCTTGGTCGGAAGGCCGTGCACAACCTCGTCATTGATCGAGACGCAAAGGCTTCCGGGATAAGGAGTATCCGAAGGATTTGATTTGTAATTTAAAAACGAGCAGGAAGCTCCGGCTTTTTTTGCCTCATCAGCCGCGATTTGGTCAAGCTCGAATGCCGAGATTCCCGGCTTGGCTTTTTCCGAAAGCAAATTTAAAATGCGCGCCAAAATCGCGCCGCCTTCCTTGAGTGTCTTAATTTGGCTGTCGTCCTTAACGATCATGCAATATCCTTTTAATGTCGGCCGCAACGGCCGATTTGGGCCGATTCCCGTTAACCAACCGCAATTTGTTCAGCTTCCTGAAATATTCCAAGGTTCGCCTGTCCTCTGTCTGAGCATACCTGATCCGGTTCTTAAGATAAACCGGATTTTTGTCCCGATCATCGCGAAGCCGTTTTACGGTCCGTTTGATGATCTCCCTGGCCGGCAGCGTCAGGTAAATCACCAGGTAGTCGCGGCCTTTTTGCGTCAAAAGTCTGTTTAAGCTTTCCGCCTCCGGCTTAAGCCTGGGGTTGCCTACGAACAGCAGGTTTTTGCCTGCCGGAATCGAGGTAACGTTCTTTTTGATGAAATCCACGATCACGCCAATGGGTGCTGGAAGCCCTTTGCCGAAATTATTTTTTAGCTTCCTCGCTCCTTCCGGGGTTTTGGAAAATTTTCTTAAGTACTTGCCCGACTCGACTGCTTTTAGGTTGAACTTGGACAGTAAAAGGTCAGCCTGGGTATTCTTACCCGAAGCCGGCGCCCCCAGGATGACCAAATCGAATCCGAGTTTAGGCTTCATTCTTAAGTCTCTGAATAATTTCCTTGAACACGCCTGCGACCGTTTTGTCTCCGTCAATGGTGATGAGGAGCTTGCGTTTTTTGAACAGCTTGACGATCGGCAGAGTTTTCCTCCGGTATTCCAAAAATCTCGAGCTGACGACTTTGGGATCATCGTCAGTGCGTACTTCAATGGTCTTGCGCTTCTTGATCCGTTCAAGCAGGCTTTTGCGCGATACATCAAGGAATAAAACCTTGACGTCGCCAATGTCGTGCTCCTTGCAGGTCTTGTCGAAAATCGAAATCTGGCTGACCTCCCGGGGAAACCCGTCGATGATAACGCCGGGCTGGCTCAAATATTTTTTTATGGTGTCGCGGAAGATGCCCGCTATCAGGCTTTTGGGAATGATAAGGCCGCGGTTCATGATCTGATTGATCCGTTTTGCGACCGGATCGCCGGGTTTTGCCGCAACTTGCCGCAAGACTTCACCCATGCTGAAATATCCGTACTTCAATTTCTTGGCCAAGGTAATACCTTGGGTGCCCTTGCCGGATCCGGGAGGACCAAGCAGTACTATCGCTGTGTGTAGCTTCATTTATTATTGGTCAATTACTCTGTCATTATAACTTAATAATTTGCCGATTTCCAATTCCTTTGAGGAACCTCCAAAAAATTTTCGATTAACTTCGGCATCAAAAAACCGCCGAAGCGGCGGTTTTTGGCAGACTTTAGAAATTTTCGTAGTCGCGCATGACCATCTGGGCCTGTACCTGTTTGATGATTTCAATGACCACGGCCACGACGATAAGAATACTCGTGCCGCCGATGGTCAGCGACTTGGTATGGGCGAAATATTCCATAATGTACGGCAGAACGGCAATGAGGCCTAAGAAAACCGCGCCTGCCAGAGTGATTCTGTTCAAAACTTTGAACAAAAATTCCGCGGTTTGGCGGCCGGGACGAAGCCCCGGAACGAACCCGCCCTGCTTCTGGATGTTCTCGGAAATTTCCTCGGGATTAAAGACGATGGCTGTGTAGAAATAGGTAAAGGCCACAACTAGAATGAAATAAATAATGCCGTAATAGGTTTGGTTCTGGAAAAAGTGGTTGATGGCCGTGGCAATCTGGGCGATCTGCGGCGTCTTGGCCTGGGAAAAGAAGTTCGCGATCAAGCTCGGGAACAGGAGAATGGAAATGGCGAAGATGATCGGAATGACTCCTGCCTGGTTGACGCGAAGCGGCAAATGGGTGTTGACACCGCCATAAAGTTTGTTGCCTCGGACTCGCTTGGCGTAAGAGACCGGAATGTTGCGCTGGGCTTCGGTAATGGCCACGATCCCCGCGATCACCAAGACGGCAATAAGAGCATACCCTACGATCGTGATGACTCCAGTGGAGGTCAGTCCCCCGGCGCTGGTCGTCATGGTCACATAAAGCTGGCGGATCGAAACCGGCAGCCGGGCGACAATGCCCGCAAAAATAATCAAAGAAATTCCGTTGCCGACCTTAAACTCGGTAATAATTTCGCCGATCCACATCAGAAGCAAGGTTCCGGCAGTCACGGACAAAAGCGTTACCAGCCACTGGAACGGCGTGAAGCCGGCCACAATGTTGGTCCCGGACTGTCTCGAGAGCAAAACGATGGTGCCGTAAGCCTGCATGATGGTCAAAGGAACGGTCAAAAGCCGCATGTACTGGTTAAGCTTGGCTCTCCCCGCCTCGCCGCCTTCCTTCTGGATCTCCCCGAGCTTCGGGATGATGATGGTCAAAAGCTGGATAATAATGGTTGCGGTAATGTACGGGCCGACCCCGAGCATGGCCAAAGAAAAGTTGCTCAAGCCGCCGCCGGAGAACAGGTTAAACAAGCCAAACAGCTGGTTGGAGTTGAAAAAATTTCTGAGTACAGTCAAATCAATGCCTGGAATGGGGACGTGGGCTAAAATTCTGGTGGCGACTAAAAGCAAGGCCACGATCAGGATTTTATTGCGCAAATCCTTGGTTTTCCAGATTTGGATGAGTTTTGACATGTTTTTATTCTGCGATTATTTTGCCGCCGGCCTGTTCGATCTTGCTTTTGGCAACGGCGGAAAGTTCGACCTTCTCAAAGGTCAGGGCTTTTTTGATCTCGCCTTCCGAAAGAATCTTAACCGGAATCTGGGCGTCTTTAATGAGCCCGCGGTTGGCCAGCTCTTTCGGGTTCACGGTCTGGTTGGCATTGAACTTTTCGGAGATCGTTTTCAGGCTGACGTTCTGGGACTTGGGATTTCGGCTGGTAAAACCGCGCCGTTTCGGGAGCTGCCGGTGCAAGGGCATGCGTCCGCCTTCAAAACCGACCGGAATGGATCCGCCGGAGCGGGCTTTCTGCCCCTTGGCCCCTCGCCCGGATTGGGTTCCGTGTCCGGAACCGACGCCGCGGCCGATGACCTTTCGCCTTTTGGTTGCCCCCTTGTTGGGGTGGAGTTCGGATAGTTTAAGCATGGGATTGTTGGGCTACTTTTTCCGCTTTCCGCGCCAATCTTTCATTCGGCTTAAGCTGAGTCAAGGCCAGATAAGTGGCCATGACGTTG
>JBLMZH010000031.1:0-8678 GCA_050258715.1 Acidobacteriaceae bacterium | reverse complement strand
CCGCTTCCCGATCCGACATCCAAAACTTTTTTCCCGGCAAGTTCTGCGAATTTATTTATGAAAGTCGAGGGCATTATTTCCCAAAAACTTTCGACTTCCGTATCGTATGCGTCGGAAAGCTCGTTATAAGCTTTTATGGTTGGGGTGTCCATAATAAATAGCTAAAAACCTAGCGTTTTTTTACTGACAATCGGTTCAATTTTGTTTACTGGCGTTTGTTGGAGAGAATCACTAAAGTCGCCGAGATCCTGTTCTGAAATCTGCTGAAGATTACTACCATACCGGACTATGACCATTGTCTTTTCGAAAAATATCAAAGCATATTTGCTGGAGACTGAAGAATTCAAATATGCTTTATTATCCATTAAATACATTTGGTTCCCTTTTTTTGTCGTAACCAACCTGCACTCGCCATCCAAATAACTCGTATCCATGCCCAGGTACTCGTCAAACAGTACGAAATTCGAAACCTGACATTTGGGAGGATTTAGACTTGCGCTTGCTGGGCGCTGATTTTCCTGCAAAACAAAACTTAAACCATTTTTACCCTGATACTTGACGTATAAACTGTTGCGGAAAGTCTTCAGCTCCTCGGTTTTGTATCCCGCGGGGACGGATTCTGGCAAGTATATTGGAAAGATAATTCCAACTAAGTCGGTTTTTATCGCATTCTTTGCTTTTCCAGATTCAATGGAGAAAGCAAGGAAATAGTGGTAAACCAGAATGACCAACAAGGACAAGACAATGGAAGTAATAATTTTTCTGGATAGACGCAGTTTGGTCTTGAGTAGCAGAAAAAAAATAAAGATTGCGAACAATAAGAAATATGGCGAATATGCAGCCGCAATCCATAATGTGCAGGTGAATCCGGTACAAACCGAGCCGGCAATAACCGGTGCTGCCATTGACAGCCCTGCCACAACAAACAGAATTAGTTCGATTTTTTTCCGCATCTTAAACTATTCTAACAAAGAACCTTTTGCCTTTTTGAATGACATCGCCTTTCTTAACCTTCATCTCGATTGACCCGATCACGGCACCGTCGATCTTAACGCTTTTTTGCTCGATCAAACGGCGGGCGTCGGTTTTGCTGGTCGCCAGTTTGGAAAGGATCAAAATTTCAACGATGTTTTGTTCTTTGCCCTTGATCTTCACCTCTTCGATTTCATCCGGCATTTCCTTCTTTTGGAAGACGCTGATGAAATTCTCTTTGGCTTCTTTTGCCGATTTCTCGTCGGAATAAAGTTTGACGATCTCAAAAGCCAGCCCTATTTTAATGTCGCGCGGATTTACTTTTCCAGCCTTAAGTTGCTTTTCGTAAACCGCGACCTTGTCCATCGGAAATCTCGTGCAATGAGTAAAGTAGGTAATGATCAAATCGTCGGTGATACTCATGACTTTGCCAAACATGTCGTTTGGCTCGTCCATGAGATTGATGACGTTGCCCCAGCTGGAACTCATTTTCCTGCCGTCGAGGCCCGGAATCAATTCCGTCATTAAAATATCCTGCGGCTGCTGCTTGTAAAATTCCTGCAAAGTTCTTCCAGCCAGCAAATTAAAACGCTGGTCGGTGCCGCCGAGTTCGACATCAGCTTTAATGGCCACGCTGTCATAGCCTTGAAGCAGCGGATAAAGAAGTTCGCGCAAGGAAATCCTCCGGCCTTCATCCAGCCGCTTCCTGATATTTTCGCGGGCGATGAATTCCGCCAAAGAAAATTGATCGGCTTGCTTTCCGATTTCTTCGTAATCAAGTTTGGCCAGCCACTCCGAATTGTACCTGACTTCGACCTTCTTCATGTCCAACAGCTTCCCGGCCTGCTTGGCATAATCTTTCATGTTGGCTTTGATCTTTTCTTCGGCCAGCATCGGGCGCTCGGATTCCTTATCAGAAGTGTCCCCAATGAGTCCGGTAAAATCACCGATGATCAAAACGATTTGATGCCCCAATTCTTGAAAATCCCGCATCTTTAAAAGCGGGATTGCGCGTCCAATGTGGATGTTAGGGCTGGTTGGGTCGATGCCTAATTTGATCCGCAATTTCTCACCCCTGAGCATCCGTTTGTGCAAATGTTCTCTATCGATTACCTCATCGACCCCTCTTGATAAAATCTCCTCAATTTTGCTTGCGTCTGTTTTCATAATTTCTCATTAAATCAACATAAGAATATTTAACTTTTTTATACTTGCTCACCCGAAGCTCTTTTATAATACCGGCCTGTTCTATCATCCCTATCTTCATGTTCGTTTTATTTAACACTGTTTCTAGTTCGAGGAAATTACCCAACTTCTCAACTTTATCTATATGAACTCGAGTATTTTTAATAATTCCTAGTCGCCTTATTTTCTTCACAATGACAGGTTTGCTAAATATGAAAGTAAAAGCTCCGATTAAATCACTGAGATGTTTTTTTGGAATACGATAGATACGATAATCAGATATCTTTGAAGCGCTAATATTTGGACGGTTATAGTAAATAATCTCACAATATGGCTGATTATTCTGTTTTCTTATCTTCAGCCTTCCTTTGGGATAGGAGAAGTAATAATCGGTCTGATCTAATCTTTCCATCTTTCCTTGAAGATGACTGAGGGCTATTTTTCTGGGATCATTGATCTTAACTTTAAATTCAATATTCTTCATCTGGCCTTAATCGCCTTAATGGCATCCGCTGCCCCATCAAATAAGTTCTTCCCTGTTTTTTCGATTAGTTCCCTTAAACGCTCCATTTGGCCCGGTTTTTCAACCCTATAAAACTCATTTCCTTCTGGCATCCAATGTGGCCTCACTAATTCAATATTCAAATTTTCTTTATTTTCAAGAATATCAAGATCCTTTAAATACAAGGGACCAGAATAATAAGCCAAACAAAAATCTTTTGTCTCCTGGATAATTCCAGCCATTTCCTCGTCCGCCAAGTCAGGAAGTAAAGGCCTAACAGCAACCAACGACTTTAAACCGAGTGAATTTGACTCTCTTAGAGATGCCAGTCTTTTTTCGGGAGAGGGTACTTTGGGCTCCCATTTTCTATATGAACCTAAACATGGAATCGAATATGATAAAGTAAAAATATTTCCGGAACGACCTAACTTCTTATCTATTTCTTTTAATCTCAAGAGATCTCTTTTGTCCAAAGGAATTTTTGTGACAATAGAAATATCTTTCTGATAGTCTGAAATTCGTTCTAGTGTTTTAAAAACCGCACTCCCCTTTTGAAAAAGCTCAGTGTCGCAACCAAGCATAATGAGGTTCACGTCAGGCGGAAGATTTCCTAATAACTCTATCTGTTTTTCATTTAAATATGTTGATCCTTTTGATTGCTCGGCATTTAAATGTTCAACGAAACAATATTTACAGTCGAGAGGACAAACAAGACCTGAATATGTTAAGACGCGTTCTTTGTCAATTCTAAGTCTTTCATTCTCAAATTCTGCGTTACCTTTGTTTTCCATAATATTATACTGGCGGAGGCGGAGAGATTCGAACTCTCGATACCTTGCGGTATGCACGCTTTCCAAGCGTGTGCACTAGACCACTATGCGACGCCTCCACAAGATTGAAGATAAAAAAATAAAAAATTGAAGATTTTGGTAAGAAAAGGCGGCTGTTTAGCCGCCTTATTATAACGAATTCTGCTTAAAAAATCAAAGCGTATTCAACTTGTTCCCTGAGCTTGTCGAAGGGAACAAAATGACCCTTCGATTAACTCAGGGACCATTTTGTTCTTTTCTAATATATTTCTATGCCCGGACTTTCTTCTTCAAACTATCTTCGACCTTCTTGATATTGACCGTGGCCTTAAGCACCGTATCAGGATTGAGAGAAATGGAATCGATTCCTTCGCGCACCAAGAACTCGGCGAAATCAGGAAAGTCGGACGGACCTTGTCCGCAAATGCCGACCTTCAGCCCCATAGCGTGGGCTTTCTTAATCAGCGTCCGGATCAGGGACTTTACCGATTCATTCTTTTCGTTGGCAATGTGCGCAATCAATTTCGAATCACGGTCCAAGCCCAAGGTGCATTGGGTTAGATCGTTGGAGCCGATGGAGAACCCGTCAAAAATCTTTCCGAATTCTTCAACCTGCAAAATGTTGGATGGAATTTCGGCCATGACCCAAATTTCCAAGTCTTCCTTTAATGTGCCGTTATTGGTCTTCAACAGTTTGCTCAAAAAACCGTTGGACTTCTTTTTTGCCCGCGATAACCCGTTCTTGGCCATCTCGTCCAAAACTCTTTGGCCTTCCTGCGGCGTGCGGCAAAACGGAATCATGGTCTTTAGGTTTAAAAGCCCCATTTCTTCGCGAACCATTTTAACCGCCTTGCATTCCAGCGCAAACGCCGCGGAAAAAGCCGGGTCATAATAGCGGGAAGCGCCGCGCCAGCCGATCATCGGATTTTCTTCCTTTGGTTCGTATTCCCTGCCGCCGATCAAGTTGGCGTACTCGTTCGTTTTAAAATCGCTGAAGCGCAGGATAACTTCGTTCGGATAAAAAGCCGCAGCCAAGATCGCGATTCCGTAAGCCAGCTTTTGCACGTAGAAATCGACTTTGTTTGAGTAGCCCAATGTCAACTGATCAATCTGTCTTTTTACTTCCGGATCAGTGATCTTGTCGTAGTTTAAAAGCGCGTTCGGATGGATCTTGATGTAGTTCGAGATGATGAATTCTTCGCGGGCCAAACCAACGCCCTTGTTGGGAATGAAGGAATAGCCGAACACCAGTTCGGGGTCAGCCACGATCATTTTGATCTGCGTCTTGGGTTCCTTGAAGTCCTTCAGGTCGTGCTGGTTCTTTTGGAACTTAAGCAGGCCTTCATAAATCTTGCCGACCTCGCCTTCGGAACAGGAAACGGTGATCGGAGCGCCGGTGGAAATCATTTTTGTGGCGTTGCCGCAGCCGACCACGGCCGGAATCCCCAGCTCGCGCGAAACTATGGCCGCATGGCTGGTGCGCCCGCCGGCATTGGTCACAATGGCCGAAGCCATCTTCATGATCGGCTCCCAGTCAGGATCGGTGATTTCCGTCACCAAAACCTCGCCCTGCCGAAATTCGCTGATCTGGCTGGCGTCCTTGATGAAGTGAGCTTTGCCCTGGCCGATCTTGGCACCAACTGCCGCGCCCTGGGCCAAAACTTTACCTTTTTCCAAAAGCACATATTCTTCGATAACATTCGCGTCTTTGCGGGCTTGGACCGTTTCCGGCCGGGCCTGCACGATGAACAGCTGCTTGGTCGTTCCGTCATAGGCCCACTCAATATCCATCGGCCTTTGGTAGTGCTCTTCAATGATCATGCCCCAGCGGGACAATTTCAGGATCTGCTGGTCATCAAACACGAACGAATGCCGTTCGGATTCCGGCACGACCGCTTCCTTCGTCGGGCTCATTCCTTCCGTCGAATAGATGAGTTTCTTTTCCTTGGCTCCCAGCTGCTTGCTTAAAATTGCCGCCTTGCCTTTTTTCAAAGTCGGCTTAAAGACCATGTATTCATCCGGCGTGACAATTCCTTTTACGACATACTCGCCCAAGCCGTAGGAGGCGTTGATCAAAACCACGTCGCGGAAACCCGTGTCAGTGTCGAGCGTGAACATAACGCCCGATGCGCCGCGGTCGGAACGGACCATTTTTTGCACGGCCACGGAAAGCGCAATCTTGAAGTGATCGAATTTCTGGTCGACGCGATAGGAAATGGCGCGGTTGGTGAAAAGCGACGCGATGGCTTTTTTGATGGCTTCCAACAAAGCATAGTCGCCTTTGATGTTGAGGTAAGATTCCTGCTGACCCGCAAAAGAAGCATTAGGCAAATCTTCCGCCGTAGCTGACGAGCGGACGGCTACATCCAGATCATGAACCGGAAGCTTCAGCTTCTTGGCCATAGCCGCATAAGCGGTCAGAATTTCTTTTTCCATCTCCTTCGGGAAAGCGGAAGACAAAATCGCTTGTCTGACCTGCTGACCCTTAACCTCAAGCTGTTTTAAGTCCTTTGTGTTCAGTCCGGCCAGGATATTTCTGATCTTTTGATCGAGCCCGGTTTTGGCCACGAAATACCGGTAAGCGTAGGCTGTGACCGCAAAACCGTAAGGCACCTGAATCTTCTCGCCCGGAAAAAGCTTGCTCGGCGATTTGGTCAGTTTCTGGAACATTTCCCCGAGGTTGGCGTTCTTGCCGCCGACTAAGGGAATGTCATCTTTGGAAATTTCATCAAACCACAGGACAAAGGCCTCTTTCTTATTGTTCATTGTTTTTGTTTCTTAACTTTTTAATAGAAATTGATAACTAATTATACCATAAAATTCGTCAAACGCCCAGATTTTTCCTTATTCGCCTATTCGCACGAAATAGACGGCTGGCGTAGGCAGAACTTGATGCAAAATTCCTTCCACCATTCCTACTATATGAACGATGATTGCGAAGGCAGCTTGGGATTGCCAATTATAAGCTGTCATGGTATCATTTCAAATCAGACGCTTATACCACAAGGAGGAGATCATGGGAGTGCCGACCAAAGAAACCATCGAAAGGATGGGAAACGAGCTTCGGCGGCCGAACGGAGATGAACCGTTGCTTTTTACCCTTGCGGGTTTGAAGATCGCGGCAGCCGTGGCATTCTGGAATCTGAGCCGGAAGTTCGAGACTGAAATCGAGCTTCCAGGCACCGTAACCGACCCGGCGGTCGGAGACGTACCAGTCACCCACCCGGACCACGAGAGTTTGCTGAGACACTGCAAGAAACAAGGGTGGGTTGACTCGAAGCTCATCCGGCGGGGCGACCAGTGGTTCCTGGCCCTCAAATGAAGGAGTAGGCAATGCCGATAATCAGAAAGGAAACGGTTCAGGGGATCGCCAAGGACTTCGCGAACCGGGAATCGGAGCCGGATTTTCTCTTCGAGATCGGGAGTGTGATGGTGGACGAGTCGGTAGACTCTGATCCGGAAAATCCGACCTTCGAGTTTGATCTTCCGGCAAAGTGCTCGGCTGAACGCCTGGCAGAACTCATCGAGGAGTGCAAGAGCAAAGGCTGGTCCGCATCCAAGATCGAAACCGACGAGGGTGGATCCGTCCTGATCATCGCCTAGATCGAGAAACCGGCAGCGACGCAATGTCCTGCCGGTTTAAAATATCTATAAAGTAATAATTAGTAATAAATGTAATAAATTTTAATATTGTGGCGGTCCATTCAAGTTTTCTATTACAACTTATTGCAACTTATTACTGTCTATTACTATTTATTACCACTTTTTACTTTCTTACACCGTTTTTACTTCCACTAAGTTCAAATTTTCCTTGAGTCCTAAAGGCTCGCCAGTGACGACGATCACGCGGTCCCCTTTCTTGGCCATCTTCATATGCTTGACCGTGTCGATCATCTCGCCCATCAATTTCTCAAAACTGTCCACCCGCGGGATCAAATGAGCTTCCACGCCCCAAATCAGATTGATCTGCTGGAGCGTTTTTTTGTTCGGAGTCAGCATGACCAAAGCCGCCGAGGTCGGGCGCTGGCGGGCGACTTGCCTGGCCGTGGAGCCGGTTTCAGTCGCGCCAACAATCACTTTGGCTCCGGTATTGCTGGCCAAATGATAAACGCCTTCGGAAACCGCTTCGGTCTTGGTCACGATTTTTTTGCCTTCAATATGCTTGTGTTCGGGAAGAAAATGAGATTTTTCCGTGGCTGAAATAATTCTCGACATCACGGCCACTGACTTAATCGGATACCGGCCAAAGGCGGTCTCGCCTGAAAGCATGACGCAATCAGTCTGATCGATAACGGCGTTGGCCACGTCAGAGACTTCAGCGCGCGTCGGCCTGGGATTGCGGATCATGGAATCGAGCATTTGCGTGGCAACGATCACGGGCTTGCTGGCCTGCAGGCATTTGCGGATGATGGTCTTCTGAATTATCGGCACCTGATTCTCGGGCATCTCAACTCCCAAATCGCCGCGCGCGACCATGATGGCGTCAGAGACCGAAAGAATGGAATCGAAATTCTTTACCGCCTCGGGCTTTTCGATCTTGGCGATAATCTTCGGCTCATCCTGGCTCTTGGGATTGTAGCGTTTAATCAGCCTTCTTAAGTTGGTCACATCCTCGCGCGATCTCACAAATGACAAGGCCACGTAATCCACCCCGTGCTTCAAGCCGAATTTAAGGTCATCAATGTCCTTTTTGGTCAGAATCGGAATCTTGAGTTTGGTGCGCGGCAGATTGACGCCTTTGCGCGGCAGGATCTTACCCGGCGAGAGAGCGATGCAATAAATCTTGTCTCCCACGATTTTCTCGACTTCCATCTCAATCAAGCCGTCTTCGATCAAAATCCGCTGCTTGGGCCGGATGGACTTGGCCACTTCAGTATCAAGGGTAAAATCTTTGCCGATGATGACGGTTTGTCCGATCTTGACCTTTAAAGGCTCGCTTAAGCTGCCGACCCTGATCTTGGGCCCGTGCAGGTCCTGAATAATGGTAATCAAAGTATTCGTGCGTTCGGCAACAGTCCGGATGTTTTTGATCAACTGCTCAAAACTTTCGTAATTGCCATGGGAAAAATTCAGGCGCGCCACATTCATTCCGTTTTCGACCATTTCCGTGATCATCTTAACGGTTTGGGAAGCGGGCCCCAAGGTACAGATTATTTTCGTTTTTTTCATGGTTTAAGTATAGCAAAAAGATAAAGGGAATAGATAGTAAT
>JBLMZH010000030.1:0-20739 GCA_050258715.1 Acidobacteriaceae bacterium | reverse complement strand
CCTGGCGAATTTTCACTCCCTTTTTTATGGCCAGGTTCAAATTGTAGCGATGCTTGGGTTTCATCTTCGCCAAGATCAGATCCTCGCTTTCATTCAAATCCAAAACCCAGCTTAAGACCGGTTGAATATCCTTGGCCGCTCTGGGCAGGTTCAATTTTGTTTCAGGCTCGACTCTGATGAATACGGGTTTCGGCCCGTCTATTTTTTTGGCCTCTGATATTGCGCTCTCCGCGTTGCCGAGCGGGCCCTTCGGGGCGTACAAATAATGTTTGCCAAAAGGCAGGGGAAGATGAACGAACAATCCCAAAAAATCCGGACCAAAAATTCGCTCGATTTTAAATCCCATGGCCTTTTGGAATTCTCCCCAGACATAAGACTGCAAAATCGACCCCTTCAGGCCGATCACGCGCTTATCCCATTCGGTTTTATTCATCTCAAATGCCATCAATCATTTGGTCAGATATTTAAGAGCCAGTTTGACCTTGTCCTGAATGTCTTTGACCGCGGCCGGAACGGCCTTTAAGGCTTCTCTGGCCTGCTGCTGGCTGTAACCGAGCGAGATCAAGGCGTCCAAGGCGTCCGTGTGTTCTTTGGCTGCGCCGACCGAATCGGTTTCCGTTCTGACTTTTTCCTTCAGTTCAACGATCACCCGTTCCGCGGTTTTTCTTCCGATTCCTGAGACCTTGGTAAACACGCTCGGGTCCTCGGAAACGATCGCGGACTTGATCATGGACACGCTTTCCAGCGACATGATTCCAAGCGCTGATTTGGGACCGACGCCGGAGACGGTCAAAAGCATTTCAAAAAATTCCAGCTCCTCGAGGGTCAAAAAACCGAACAGCGTCAGCTGGTCTTCGCGGACATAAGTATGAATGACCAGATCGATAGGCTGGGCAAGCTTGAGCGAAAACAAAAGGCTCTGCGGAACAAAGACCTTGTACCCGATACCAGAGGTTTCCACAATCACATAATTCGCACTCTTATACTTGATTTTCCCTGAAATTGATCCGATCATATTCTAGTTTTAACGGTAAAATTATTATAAGCCAGGGTTGAAAAAATAGCCACAACGCTTAAGCCAAAATTCTAAGCCGCCGCCTTCTTTTCGGACTCGTTTCGGGCGCTTTTCTTTTTGCGCCTTAAGCCACTATACAAACGCGTCCGGCCTCTGGTAAAATATAATTTGATATGCAATTCAAACTTCATTCGCCATTCGAACCGGCCGGCGATCAGCCTAAGGCCATAGACAAGCTGATCAGCGGTATTAACAAAAAATACCACTACCAGACGCTTTTGGGCGTTACGGGCAGCGGCAAGACTTTCACCATGGCCAAAGTCGTCGAGAAGATTCAGCGGCCGACCTTGATCATTTCCCACAACAAAACCCTGGCCGCCCAGCTGGCTTCGGAGTTTCAGGACTTTTTTCCGGAAAACGCGGTCCACTATTTTGTCTCCTATTACGACTACTACCAGCCCGAAGCCTACATCCCCCGCACCGATACCTATATCGAAAAAGAAACCGAAATCAACGAGGAAATCGACAAGCTTCGAAACGCCGCCACCCAAAGTTTGCTCTCCAGGCGCGACGTTTTGATCGTGGCTTCGGTATCCTGCATTTACGGGCTGGGCTCGCCGGGCGATTATTTGGACCTGTCGATCAAACTGGAAGTAGGCAAAAACATCAAGCGCGACAAACTCCTAAGAAGACTGACGGATCTGCAGTTCATGCGAAACGATATTGCCATGGAGCGCGGCAATTTCCGGGTCAGGGGCGAAACCGTCGAGCTTATTCCCGCGTCCGCGGACAAGATCATCAGGATATCCTTTGACGGCGACAAAGTTGAAACTATTTCCGAGCACGATCCTTTGACCGGCCACGATTTGGGAACCCGCGAAGAGGTTACGATCTTCCCGGCCAAGCACTTCGTCACTCCCCGCGAAAAAATCCTGGCTGCCGTGGAAAATATCCGGGCCGAACTGGCTCAGCGGATCAAATTTTTCAAGCGCCAAGGACTTTTAGTCGAGGCTCAGCGCATTGAACAGCGCACCAACTTCGATTTGGAAATGCTTTTGGAAACCGGATACGTTGCGGGCATAGAAAATTATTCCCGGCACCTCGATTTTCGAAACCCGGGCGATCCCCCGTCGACGCTCATTGATTATTTTCCCGATGATTTTTTGATGTTCATCGACGAATCGCACATTACCCTGCCTCAGATCTACGGCATGTACCACGGCGACTCGTCCCGCAAGCAAACGCTTGTCGATTACGGATTCAGGCTGCCGTCGGCCAAGGACAACCGGCCGCTTAAATTCGAAGAGTTCGAAGGCAAGATCGACCAAGCCATTTTCGTGTCCGCCACTCCCGAAAAAGAACGCGAGCTAAAAATTTCGAAACAGGTGGTGGAACAGCTGATCAGGCCGACCGGACTTTTGGACCCCAAGATCACGATCAAGCCGACCGAACATCAGGTAGACGATTTGATGGAAGAGATCCGCAAGCGCGTCGCCATCAAACAGCGGGTCTTGGTCACGACGCTGACCAAGAACATGGCCGAAGAATTGTCAGCTTATCTGGCGGAATACCGCATCAAGGTCCATTATCTGCACGCCGACATTGATACTTTGGAACGCCTGGAAATTCTCAGGGACCTAAGGCTGGGGGTTTATGACGTCGTGGTCGGAATCAACCTTTTGCGCGAGGGCTTGGACCTGCCGGAAGTGTCACTGGTGGCAATTCTTGACGCTGACAAGGAAGGCTATTTACGATCGCAAACGGCACTGGTCCAGACCATGGGCCGCGCCGCAAGACACGTTGACGGCCAGGTCATCATGTACGCGGACAAGATCACAAAATCGATGAAGGCCGCCATGGATGAAGTCGAGCGAAGGCGCGAGATCCAGGAAAAATACAATACCGAGCACGGCATTACCCCGACGGGTATTACAAAGAAGATTCAGGAAAACCGGCTGGCCGGAAAAAAAGCCGAAGAAGCCGAAACCAAAGACAAACTCAGGCAGCTAAAGGACATGACCAGGCAGGAAGTCGCGTACCTCATCGAGGAGCTGCGTGACCAAATGGATTTGGCAGCCAAGAACCTTGATTTCGAAAAAGCCGCCAACCTCCGCGACCAGATCTCGGCCATCCGGGAAAACAAACGCAAGACCCGCCACAAGATCAGCAGTTTTTAAATGACTTTATAAAAAGCGTGCTGCTGCTTATTCCTTTTAACCTTAGATTTCCACAACTTCAGCTGGTTTAAAAAAAGTGGTCCATATGGATCACTTTTTTTAAACTAAAAATTTTGCGGAAATTAATTTAACAAAACCACTAATTTTAAGACGCTTAACCATTCCTCTTAATTCATCATCAGGCAAAAATCGACTGACCATAACACTTTTTTGGACATTTACAAACCCGTTTTTCAATAAATATTTTCGAAAGGAAGTCCTGGCTTTATTCTGGCTTGTTGGAATATCAAAAATTGCCATCGTCAACAAACCGTCCGTCCTTTCCTTGAAAAGCTTCTCAACCCTTATTTTTTGCCCTTTTTTTGTTAAAAAATATAAATTTTTATTCCCAACCTTCTTTCTTACGACAATTTTTTTCTTTTCCAGCGACCTCAAATGATAATAGCCATTTGGATAACCCATATTACCAATTCTCAATTTACCGTAAGGAGTATTTATAAATTCCCAACTAAAACTACCGAGATCCGCTAATATCTTAATAAATTCCTGAGCTATCCAATGCATGGCAATAAATAAAAATGATTAAGAAAGCATATTAAAAAATAGTGTCCATATGGTCAAGGTTCTTTAATGTGGAAAAGAGATTTTGGGACTTAGCAGGGCTGAATAGATTTGGGCGTTTATTAATCAACCGACTACATTTATTAAGGTTGTCGAAAGTGCTCATACCTGCTATCATTCCACCACTAGCCAAAATTTTCCGTGTCAATTGCGGCTTGAAATTCGACTTAATCATTCAATCAATCCATGCCAAATACCAAGTCAGCCATCAAGGCAGCCAGGCAGAATATCAGTCGGCGCAAGATCAACTTAAAGATTGACGATAAGATCAAAAGATCAATCAAGGATCTGAGAAAAGCCGTCACCGCAGGCAAGGCGGATGAAACGAAAAAGGCCATCCAAAATGCCTACTCCGCTTTGGACAAGGCCGTGAAAAAGAATTGGATCCATAAGAATGCCGCTTCCAGAAAAAAGTCCCGTCTTGCGAAAATGGTAGCCAGATCAGCCAGCAAATAAAATTAAACCCCGTTAAAAAACGGGGTTTTTATTTGGATATTCTTCAAAACATGAATGTAAACGCAGACAGCCCCACCATTGGCGGGGCTGTCTTTGCTGTTCCTCGATTTGTATTACGGCAAAATTTTTAAGAGGTAACTACTGTTTTTCCGTTTCGAGCCAGTTGCTGCCAACCTTGCAATCCACGACCATCGGGACGTTCAGCTTGTAAGTCTCTTCCATTATTTGTTTGATCTTCGGCGCAAATTCAGAAAGCCGATCTTTCTTGATCTCAAACACCAGTTCGTCATGGACCTGCAAAAGCATGCGGCAGTCATCGGACACAAGTTTTTTGTCGATCTCGATCATGGCCATCTTGATGATATCAGCAGCCAAAGATTGGATTGGCATGTTAAACGCCGCCCGCTCCGCCGCGTTGCGTACGGAAAAATTTCCGGAACTGATCTCGGGAAACTGGCGGATGCGCCCGAGCGCATTTATGGCAAAACCCTTGTCCCTGACTTCTGCAATTTGCCCGTCAATGAATTTTTTAAGCTGGCCGAACACCTGATAGTAGCGCTGAATGAATTCGCCCGCCTCGGCCCGCCCCATTTCCGAGCGCTCAGACAAGCCAAAAGCCGAAACGCCGTAAAGCACGCTGAAATTGATGGTCTTGGCCCGCCTTCGCTGCTCATAAGTTACGGCCGACTCTAAGACATTGAACAGCCGGGCGGCCGTGGCCGCGTGAAAATCCTTGCCCGACTTAAAAATTTTGACCATTTCAGGGTCTCCCGAAAGCGAAGCGGCGATCCGAAGCTCGATCTGGGAATAATCGAGAGCTGCCAGGACAAAACCTTTTTCCGCGACAAAGGCTTTTCTGACTTGGCGCCCTAATTCGGTCCGGACCGGAATATTCTGAAGGTTGGGGTCGGAAGACGACAGGCGGCCGGTGGCGGCGATTGTCTGATTGTAATTTGTGTGAACCCTGCCGTCTGTCTTGGACATAAGTTCCGGCAGGCTGTCCAAATAGGTTGATTTCAATTTCGAAAGTTCGCGGTAATCAAAGATCAGCTCCACGATCGGGTGCTGGCCGCGCAGCTTCTCGAGCTCGTAGGCAGCGGTGGACAGTTCCCCGTTCTTGCCGCGCCGCTTAAGGTCTCCCGTTGGGATGTTCAGCTTCTCGAATAAAATTTCGCGCAGCTGGATCGGCGACGAAATGTTGAACTCCTCGCCGGCAAAAGCGTGAATTTTCTTTTCCAATTCCTTAATCTCCTTGTCCGCATCCTTGCCCAACTGCTTAAGCCACGGGCTGTCCAATTTTATCCCGCGCTCCTCCATGAGCATGAGCACGCCGATTAAAGGCATCTCAATCTCAAAGAAAAGCTTGTCCAATTTTTGAGCTTTAAGCTGGGTTTCGAGTTTGTTCTTAAGCCGCCAGGTGATGTTAACGTCCTCGCTCGAGTAGACCGCCTGTTCCTCAAGTTTTAATTTTTCGAACGGCAGCTTGTCCTTAGGCTTGCCCAAATATTCCTCAATCGGCTTTTTTCGAAATCCCAGTTCGGAAAAGCCCAGAGCTTCCTGGTCGTAATTCCTTTGGCCGGGATTGGTCAGATAAGCCGCAATTTTTGTATCGAAACTCAAAGGACAGAGATTGATCCCGTATTTTTTCAAAAGCAGGCTGTCGGTCTTAAGATCGTGGCCGATCTTGTTTATGGTTTTTGACTCAAGCAGGGTTTTAAGTTTCCCCAAATAATCAATGTCTTTAAATTGAGCAATTGGAAGATAAAAAGCTCTGTCGTCATCAAACGCCACAGACAAGCCGACCATTTGCGCTTCGACTAAGGGCCCCAAAGTTTTTGACGTATCAATGGCGAAGGATTGCTTCCCGGAAAGTTCTTTGATTAAGCTTTCTAATTTTTCGATTGTATCGACGATTACGAATTCGCTGACCTCGGCCTTGGCTTCAATCGCCTGCTTGGCCTCTTCCGAGATCTTGGGCAGTTTGTCGATCAAAGAACGGATGGCATATTTCTGGAACAAGCTGATAACTTTTTCGCGGTCGTAATCGGCCAGCCTGGCCTTGGTAAAATCAAAATCAAGTCCGTCCTTGCAGTTGATATAAGAAAGCTGCTTGGAAAGGAAGGCCGAAGCCTTGCCGAGCTTAAGCTTGTTTAAGGCTCCAGTTTTGATCCGCTTGTCGTTTGCGTCCGCCGCCTCAAAAACTTTATTTAAGTCGCCAAAGGTTGAAATCAGTTCCTGGGCCGTCTTGGGACCGATGCCTCTGACGCCGGGAATGTTGTCCGAAGAATCTCCGCGCAAAGCCTTGTAATCCACCCATTGGTCAGGCCGCAAATCATACTCCTCGACCATTTTCTTTTCATCATAAATCGTGTAGTCGGAAAATCCGGTGCGGAACCGAAAGACCTGCGTGTTTTTGTTTATGAGCTGCAGCAAGTCGAGGTCGCCAGTGACCACGATATTAAGCATCATCTTGGGAGTTAAACGGGAGATGATGCCAAGAAGATCGTCAGCCTCATAGCCTTCCTTAACGATCACGGGAATGTTCAGGGCGGTCAATATCTCCTGGATCACAGGGAGCTGCATGGTCAATTCGTCAGCTGTGGCCTTGCGGGTGGCTTTGTAATCAGTGGCGAGTTTGTGCCTGAAGGTCGGGCCCGGCAAATCGAACGCAACCAGAGCGTGGGTCGGCTTGATGTCCTGAAGGGCTTTTAAAAACATGGAAAAAAAGCCGAACACGGCGCCGGTGGGGAAGCCCTCGGAATTGGAAAGATTTGGCAAAGCGTGAAATGCCCTGTGAGTCAGGGCATGGCCGTCGATCATCAACAGTTTCTGCTTGTATTCCATGTGGTAAGTTTAACAAAAAAGACCTCTTAAAGTAAGGTCAAAACTCAAAGCTCTAAATCCTAATTTCTAAACAAATCCAAAATTCAAATGCTCAAATTTTCAAAACAACTCTTGTGTGAATTTGTATTTTTGAACTTTGAATTTGTTTAGGATTTAGAACTTAGAGAATTAGAATTTTTTATTTAGCCTTCCGTCACTCTGAACACTTCCGCGACGTCAGTGATCCCGTTTAAGGCCTTGATCAGTCCGTCTTGCGACATTGTAATCATGCCGTCCTCAACCGCTTGCTGGCGCACTTCGGAAGTGGAAGCTTGTTTATGGATGAGGCGCTCGATCTGGTCGTTCATCTCGAACACTTCATAAACGCCGATCCGGCCCTTGTACCCCAAGCCCTTGCACTTCTCGCAGCCGCTGCTTTGGTAAAACTTAAGCGGTTTGGGCAAGGCAACTTTTGCCGACTTGGGGATGGCATCAAGCACGCTCTGAACCCTGGCACTTAAGGACGAATCAAGTTTTTCTTCCTTTTTGCAAAATGGACAGATCTTTCTGACCAATCTTTGGGCGACCACGGCGTTGATGGCCGGAGCCAAAATGAACGGCTTAACTCCCAGATCCAAAAGCCGGGGGATGGCGGATGGCGCGTCGTTGGTGTGCAAGCTTGAAAGCACAATGTGCCCGGTCAGCGCGGCTTGAGCCGCGATCTCGGCCGTTTCCAAATCCCTCATCTCGCCGACCATGACGATGTCGGGGTCCTGCCTTAATATGGCGCGAAGGCCGGAGGCAAAAGTCATGCCCGCGCCGGCATCAATAGGCGTTTGGGTAATGCCTTCAATCCGGTATTCGACCGGGTCTTCGAGCGTGATGATCTTGACTCCCGGTCCGTTGAGCTTGGAAAGCAGCGAGTAAAGGGTCGTGGTTTTCCCCGACCCCGTGGGGCCCGTGGTCAGGATCATGCCATTTGGCTTTTCCAGCTGCCGATTCAGCCTTTGAAGTGCCAGGCCGGAAATGCCCAAATCTTCGAACTTGAGATTCTCCCGGTCCTGGCGCAAAAGCCGCATCACGACGGATTCGCCGAAAGAAGAAGGGATGATCGAAACGCGAATATCGACCGGCTGGTCTGCATAAAGCAAATGGAAGCTGCCGTCCTGAGGCACTGTGGTCAAATTCAGTTTGAGTTTGGAAAGCAGCTTGAGGCGGGAGACGATGAGATGAATCGAAATCGCGGGCAGCTGCGCTACGTCCTGGAGCACGCCGTCGATTCTGTATCTTAATTTCATGCCGTCCTTGATCGGTTCAAGATGGATGTCGGACGAATCAAGGTCCAAGGCCGGCCCCAAGATCCGCTCGATGACGTCCGTGGCGGAAGCATTGCTTAAGTGGTCGGAAAGCTCCTCGACCGTCTTGATGTTCGTGGAATGCGGATGAATCGAAATTTCGGATGCTTTGGAATCGAAGTGCACGGCCCGGCTGTAGTTGGCGATCAGATCATGGTAGCTGCTTTTTGAGATCATGAACTTCTCCACGAAGTAGCTCTGGTCAGAAAGTCCCTTGATGATTTCGGCCACCAATTTGTTTTCCGGTTCGGTCAGTCCAATCTTGACGTTCCGCGACTCCCTAAAAAAAACAACCGCCCCGGAAGACTCGGCCATGTCCTTGGGAATGGTCCCCAAAGCCATAAGGTCAACCGGAAAACGGAAAAGATTGATGTAAGGAATTTTAAATTTTTTGGCGTTGCGCTCGGTCTCCTCCTCCTCGAACTTGCGGTCGAGTTCCGAATAAACGTTCTTGAGGCGGATGTCCCGGTCTTTTGTGGAAATGAACATTTTTGTTTGTTTACCCCGTGCTTTCAGTATAGCAAAATTTTTTGTTTCAGGGTGAAATTAGGCGTTCAGGCGCGTAACCTCGGTAATTAAAGACGGGATTAAGAGTTCTTCGGCCTGGATCAGCGGCGATTCGATCAAAAATTTGACCACTTGAGGGCCGACCATTTCCGGGGAAAAGCCGCCAAATAAAAGTTGCGGATCGATGACGGAAGGAAGCTGGCAATAAACCAAAGTTTGATTGGGGCTCGATTCGACCATCAGAAGCAGGATGCGGGCAAGCTTGAGTTGAATTCCCATTTCGGGGATGATCTGCTCAATCTCCTGCGCGGTAGCCTGCGACTTGATAAAATCGCTCTGGGTGATCATGGTATAAACCAGTCCGATCAAAGGCTCCTGCTTGATGCGCGCCAAAGCCCGGCCCCATAGTTTTAAAAAGTTCAAGCTCTTGGTCCGATAAAGCCTGGTCACGATCTCCTGCTGGTCAGCGCCGGAGCTTATGAGTTCGGAAGCGCGAAGAAAAGTTTGCGGATTGGTGCGGGTGTGCTGGAAGCTGTTCGTCTCGATGATAATCCCGGCAAGCAAGGCGGTGGCGATCGGGCGGTCAAGCAGGTTCTTCTCGAACCGGTTGATCAGGCCAAGCACGACCTCGGAACACGACGTCGCGCCGAGGTCCACCAGATTGAACGTGCCAAAACTTTCGTTGCTGCCGCGAAAATCAATGTTGACAATCGGAAGCCGGAAGAAAACTTCGGCGTTCTTGCTGTGAAATTCCCCCAAAGCCTCAAGGCTGCCAATACCCACGGTCACGATGAGATCAAAAGGCAAGTCAGCGGACTTGATGGAAACGTCCTGCTCGGTAAAATTTCCGCTCTTGGGCTTGAGATAAACAACGAGTTTTTGAGGCTCCTTGTCGTAGCTTAATTCCTCAAGCTCGGTTTTTGCCGTGGAGACCTCGATCACAAGATTGTTGGTGGCCGAAACATTCGTTTTGACCAGATCGAACCCGGGCAAAAAATCGTACTTGCTCTCAGGCTCAGTCGGACAGACCACTTCCACCTCTTTATCCATCTTCTTTAAAAACGAGCACAAGGCCAGAGCCGAAGACAAAGTATCCCCGGAGGATTTAGGAGGAATAACAATGAGAATGTTGTTCGCCTTGCCAAATTCCTTGATGGAAGCGTCAATTGCCTCAGGAATCATAAAAAATATCCGGTCAGTTAAATATTAGGAATTCATAATAATATACTAGTTTTCTGCTCCTTAAGTCAACAGTCCTTTTAGCCCTGTACGGCGCGGCAAATCTCCTCGACTTTAAAGAGGTGAAAATGGTAAAATAAAGTAACCTCTGGTAAATCAATTTTGTTGTCGAAATTGCAAAATTTCGAGCGAAAACTTTGAAGGGAAACGAAGGCGTATTCGGATGAATACGGCGAGTTTCCTCTGAAAGGTTTGCAGCCGAAATTTCGCAATTGCAGACCAAAAGTGATTTTTCAGAGGTTACAAATATATGATGAAGTTTCCTGCTCTTACCGAAAACCAAATAAAAAGCCTGGGATTCGACCTGGGACGCCTTTGCCGAAAACATGACGTAGTCTTGGGCCTTTCCGGGAACTTAGGTTCGGGCAAAACGACCTTCATCAAAAGTTTCGCCAAGGCCTTAAACATCAAGAAGGTAAAAAGCCCGACCTTCATCATCGTCTCCCAATACAAGTTCGACAAAAAAAACTTCTTCCATATAGATTTTTATAGGCTTGGGCACATTGATGAATTGCAGGCTTTGGGCCTTTCCGATATTTTTACCCTGCCGCACAGGATTGCGGTCATCGAATGGGTCGACAAATTCCCCTCTGTTAAGAAACAATGCGATATCCTTATCGATTTTAAGATTAAGCCGAATAAAACCCGGGATGTTACGATCACTTTTAACCGTTAGCCTGTTTCTTCTGCTTTTCCCCGCCATAAGCCGCGGGGCGGATTTGAAATTCAACGACAAAACCTGGCCGGCGGATGTGGCGTTAAACGGCATGGTCAAAGACTTAAGCATCCGCAACGACTTAAGCTTAAGACAAAAAAGCCTGGCAATGTTGACCGGAAAAAATTTGGAGAAAAGCGACTATTTGATCTCTGACAAAACCATCGAACAGGTGGAGGCGATCAGGCTTGAAATCGACAAGCAGCCCAAGTCCGCCAGTTTGAAAATCGAGGACGGCAAGGCTACTGAATTCGAGCCGGGACAATTAGGCCAGGCTTTGGACCTCTACAAGCTCAGGCGATCTCTCGTTGCGGGAAAACAGCAAGTCGATCTTCCGGTCCTTATTTCCTATCCGCAAAAAGCCCTGAAGGACACCAACAATCTCGGCATCAATGAATTGATCTCAACCGGCGAGTCGGATTTTACTGGTTCCTCGGGAAACCGCCGGACCAATATCCAAGTCGGCTCGTCAAAGTTCAACGGGGTTCTGGTCAAGCCTGGCGAAGAATTTTCATTCAACAGCTATTTGGGAGAGATTGACGCAGCCCATGGCTATAAGCCGGAGATCGTCATCAAGCGCGAAGGACTAAAAGCAGAATTTGGCGGCGGGCTTTGCCAGGTCTCGACCACGGCTTTCCGCGCAGCCATGAACGCGGGGCTGAATATCACGCAACGGCGCAACCATTCTTTTGCCGTGAAATACTATGCCCCGCAGGGCACTGATGCCACGATTTATCCCGGGGCGCAGGACCTCAAATTCATCAACGATACGAAAAATTACATATTGATCTGGACCAGAATGGAAGGCAACAAGCTTTTCTACGACTACTACGGCACTAAAGACGGGCGCCAAGTCTCGTTTGAAGGTCCGACCCAGTATGACCGCAAGGCCAGCGGGGCCATGAAGGCAACCTGGAAAAAGATCGTGACTTTAAACGGCAAAACGACAGAGCAGGTCTTTGACAGCACTTACGTTTCTCCGGCCTTGTTCCAGAAAGAAACCACGGTTCAATCAAGCACGCCCAATCCCAGCGCCCCGACACCCACAAACCCAACTGAGAACCCTCAGCCATTAACTCCTCCGGCGGCCCCAACTCCAACCACATGATCAACCCCAACGACACCGAGTTCGACATCACCAGCCCCATCCCCGACTCGCAGGAGACGTTCTTTGAAGCGACATTGCGGCCGCAGACCCTTCCTGATTACATCGGCCAGCAAAAAATTAAAGAGAATTTAAAAATCCTGATCGAGGCGGCCAAGGGAAGGAAAGAAACGCTCGAGCACATCCTGCTTTACGGCCCGCCAGGCTTGGGCAAAACCACGCTCGCCCATATCATTGCCCGGGAAGTCGGTGCGAACATCAAGATCACGTCCGGACCGGCCCTGGAAAAAGCCGGCGACTTGGCGTCGCTTTTGACCAACCTTTCGGACAACGACGTTTTGTTCATCGACGAGATCCACCGGCTCAACAAAACCATTGAAGAAATTCTTTATCCGGCCATGGAAGATTACGGACTCGACATTATTTTGGGCAAGGGAGCCGGAGCCAAAGCGCTAAGGCTTGATCTCCCGAAATTCACCTTGATTGGAGCTACAACCAGAGTCGGCCTGCTGTCCTCTCCGCTTCGCGACCGGTTCGGCATGACATATCGGCTGGAATATTACGAGGATCAGGAGATCGAGGAGATCATCCAAAGAGCTTCCAAAATCTTAAGCGTGGAAATAGACGAGCCGGGCAAGCAGGAGATCGCCAAGCGCGCCAGAAAAACGCCGCGCATCGCCAACCGCCTTCTGAAAAGAGTCCGAGACTACGCCCAGGTCAAAGCCGGTGGACATATCAGCAAGGATATTGCCGAAACCGCACTCACGCTTCTTGAGGTGGACGAACTCGGTTTGGACGCCAATGACCGGCGCATTCTCAAGGCGTTGATTGAAAAGTTCAATGGCGGTCCGGTGGGCATTACTTCGATTGCCGCAGCCACCTCCGAGGACCCGGGAACCATTGAAGAAATTTACGAACCGTTTTTGTTGCGCTTGGGCCTCATTGCCCGGACGCCAAAAGGGCGCGTAGCCACACCCCAAGCCTACCAGCACCTGAATCTGGCCTTCCCCGAAGGCCAAAAGCAGACCCTGCTTTAATCTTTGGCGGTTTTGGTGCTAGAATAACCCCAAGGATCAGCCAAAAAGAAACCAAATGGGAAACCAAATTCCAAACATCCCAATCGCGGGCATTATTCAGATCATTTTTTATATCGTGGTCATGGTGTTTACCATCGGCAGCGCCCTGTCCATCTACAGCCTGCTTCGTTTCGGACGCAACCGGGCCGCGGTCTTTCCTGCGATCATTACTTACGTGGCAATATCCATGGTCTTATTCTTCGTGGCCGTGAATCAATTGAGCAGGATATCCTTCCAATGATGAAAAAATATTTTCCAGGACAACAGGATGACGAGCGAATAGTCCTGATCATCAGACAGCATTGGATCGTCTTTTTTAGCCAGGCCCTGACTTGGCTCATCTTTATCGCCGCCTTATTCGGCGCCGACCTGATCATTCATAATTTTCTTCCGGTTCTAACCCAGCCGCCCTACATCAACATCCTAAATCTTTTGGAAACAGTGATCCTCATGTTCCTTGCCCTCGGTTTTTTCATGATGTTCGTCATGTATTATCTGAATGTGCAGATCATCACCAACGAAAGAGTCGTTGACATCACCCAAAAAGGCATTTTGCACCACACCATCTCCGAACTCAATCTAAACCGCATTCAGGACGTCACGGCCGAGGTTAAGGGGCTGATGGAAACATTTCTTGATTATGGCGACGTTTATCTTCAGACCGCAGCCGAGACGGAACGGTTCAAGTTCGACCATGTTCCCAATCCGACCAAGGTGGCCAAGATTGTGCTCGACCTTTACGAGGAGATCGAACGAAAAGAAAACCGCCACGGTCTTCCTCCTGTTGACTAAAAAATTGCGATCAAAAAACCAGCTTTTAAACAGCTGGTTTTTTCTTTTCATTTTTATAAATTCAGCTTGCCGTTCTCAACCTCGAGGACCTGCCCCTTGCCCGCAACCTGATCCTTAAGAGCCGGATCAGTCGATGTAATGAACACCTGATAGTCGCCGAGGTTCTCAAGCAGCAGTCTTTGCCGTTCGCCGTCCAGTTCGGAAAAAACGTCATCCATGAGCATGATCGGCCGATCTTCTCCGACGGAAAGATAATTTGCCTGCAATAATTTTATGGCAATTACCTGCTCCCTTAATTCTCCTCGCGAAGAGCTGTGAATATTAGATATGCCTTCCTTTAAAACGGAAAAATCTTCCCGGTGAGGACCGATCAAATTTGTCCCAGTGGCGATCTCCGCCTGCCTATGGTCGAGAATGCGCTTTCTAATCGAGTCCTTCGTAGCCCCCTCTTCCAGCCCTTTGTAAACAACAAGGTATTTATCTTCAAAGTGGCTTAACTTTCTAAAAACGGCATTGAACCTGTCGTTTAAAAAGTCGATCAGGCCTCTTCTGGCCGCTCCGATCCTTAATGACACTTCGGCCAGCTGGTCGTCCCAAAATTCAAGCTCAAATTCTTTAGCCGAGCCTTCCTGAATGCGGTAAAGAAGCGCGGCGCGCTGTTTCAAAATATGATCCAGGGAAGAAAGATCCAAAGCATAGACCGAATCCTTGGCGGACAAAACTTCATTTAGGAAACGGCGGCGTTCAGAAGGACCGGAAGAAAAAAGATTAAGGTCCGTGGGATCAAAAAGCACGGTTTGAAACGCGTTCCAGGCGATTTTTTTGACTTTTTGGCCGTTGATCTTAAAGGCTTTTCTGACGGCCGGAGTTTTTTGAACGACCACCTCGAGGCTTTCCGGCTTATTCGTCCCCGCTTCAACATTAAGAAAGTCCTGGTCAAAGTTAACCAGCGAATTATCCGGGGCGCGGAAAGATTTCAGATTGGAAAGGTAATAAATGCTTTCCAAAAAATTGGTCTTGCCTGATGCGTTCGGACCTAAGATCAAAACCAGGTCAGAGTTGATGGTAACTTCTGCCTTGGCGTAGTTGCGAAAATTTGTAAGCGACAGGTTTTGTATCTTCATCAATCAAAAATCCAAACAGATTATTTTTTGTTTGGATTTTAGTTAGAAATTGGGCTTGGGAATATGGTTCGGGCTTAAGGGTAAGCTTAAACCATCCCCCGTCTTCTGGCTTATGTCTTGATCGGCATTACGATGTACAGATAGTTGTTCCGTTTTTCTGGCACGATCATGGCCGGGCTGGCATCCGAGATCATTTTTACGATAACATTCGGCTCGCTTAAATTATTAAGGCAATCCAGCAGATATTTATAATTGAAGATGGCACTGTTCGGCTCGCCAGCCAGTTTGGTTGAGACTTGGGTCGTGTTTTCGCCCGAAGCCGCTGAAGAAGCCGTGACCGTAACCTTATCTCCTTCGACCTTCAAAATAATATTGTTCGATTCGGAAGCAAACAAAGCCGTGGCTTTAATCGCGTGCAAAAGATCCTCTCTTGCCACCAAAGCCTCGGTCTTGAATTCTTTCGGGATGATCGCCTGATAGTCCGGGTAAGAACCGTCGATCAGCCTGGAAATCAGTTCTGTCTCGTCGAACCGGAACAATACTTGGGTTTCGGAAAAATAAATCTCAACTTCTCCCCTGCCGGCAGACAGGATTTTATACAATTCGCTGATCGTCCTAAACGGCACAATTGCCGATTTTTGTTCTTTGACCTGTTCCTTAAGGAGCGCTGTCCTTTCAGCCAGCCGGTATCGATCCGTGGCCGCGATCCTGATCTTATCCTCTTCAAAGACCATAAAAACCCCGGAAAGTTCCGGCTGGGTCTCGTTGGTTGAGGTGGCCCAGATTGTCTCAGAAAGGGCGCTTCTCAGCTCGTTTCCGTCGATTTTGGCGTATGGCTGGTCAACAACCTGGGGAATCAATGGAAAATCATCAGCCGACAACCCTTTAATGTTTGTGTGGTAGTTTTCCGACTCCATTGTCAGATTGTTTTCCTTGCCGAACAACAAAACCTTGTCGGTTGGAAGGTTGTTTATGTAATCATTTATGAGTTTTGCTGGCACGGTCAGCGAACCTTCTTCTTCAATCTTCCCTCCGACCCAGGTATTAACCCCGATTTCAAGGTTGGTTGATGATAATTTTACTCTTCCTTGGTCGGTCTTTACCAAAATATTATTCAAAACCTGCAAGGGGTTCCCCACTCCAACCACCCGACTGACCACAAACAAACCTTTCTTAAAATTTTCTCTTGTAACAGTAAATTTCATATATAAAGAATTAATAACAATAATAGATTCGGTGGATTTGTTGATTAGTTAATTTTAATTTTAAATTAAGAATGAATTGGTAATATTTTTTTAGATAAATCACTGAATGGTTTTTCAAAAACTGTTTGTAAGTTGTTGGTAATGGGTTGTTAATTTTTGCTGTTTGAATTTGTTGTGGAAGTTAACAACCAAGCATATACATTTTATACACAAAAATTTTTGACTTACCAACAACTAATTCATATACAATCGGTCTTTGATCAAATCTATTTCCTGTTTCAATCCAGATCTCTCTTTGATTATCCTTTCGATCTTATCAATCGCGTGAATTACTGTAGTGTGATCGCGTCCACCGAAGAATTCTCCGATCGAAGGCAGTGAAGTTTCAAGTTCTTTGCGGATAATGAACATTGCGATCTGTCTGGGATGCACATATTCCTTTTTTCGGGACTGTTTGAGCAGGTCTTCGGGGGAAACGTTGTAAAAATCAGCCACAATCTCAGTGATTTTTTTCGCGGAAACCCCCCGTTTTTTGGGCGGAGTGATGACTGAGACCAAAATGCTTTTTACTTGATCGATGTTCGGACGGGTGTTGTTCAGTTGGCAGTAGACCATCAGCCGGTTTAGGGCTCCTTCCAGTTCGCGGATATTGCTTTGAATGGTTTCCGCAATATATTGAAGGATTTCGGGGTCGATATTGTAGTTCTTTTCCCTGGCTTTTGTGCGCAAAATGGCCAATCTGGTCTCCAAATCCGGCGGCTGGATGTCCGCGACCATGCCCCATTCGAATCTTGAGACCAACCGCTCTTCAATGGCTGGAATTTCTTTGGGCATGCGGTCCGAAGTCATGATGACCTGCTTGTTGTTTTGGTGCAAAGCGTTGAAAGTATGGAAAAATTCTTCCTGGGTGCCTTCTCTGCCGGCCAAAAACTGGATGTCGTCGATCAAAAGCGCGTCCACGTTGCGGTAAAGAGCCTTGAATTGCTCGGCGTGGCCCTGAGAAAGCGCGGAAACGAACTCGTTGGTGAATTTTTCCGAGGTTACATAAAGAATTTTGGCGTCCGGAGTACGCTTGAAGATCTCAGCGCCGACCGCCTGCATCAAATGGGTCTTGCCTAAGCCCACTCCCCCATAAATAAACAAAGGGTTGTAAACAGAGCCGGGCTTTTTGCTGACCGCGACGCTTGCGGCATGGGCCAGCTGGCTGTTTAAACCCACAATAAACGTTTCAAAAGTATATTTCGGGTTGAGGTTGTGGCTCTCCTGCTTCCGGACCTGGGCGCGCGGCATTTCTTTGATCTGGGGCTGGGTGTAGGTCGGGCTGACGATCTGGTATTTTACCTCTTTGGTTTCGGGGGAAATGGTTTTAAGCGCTTTGATGATCTCCTGATGGTACTTGTTCTGGAGCCACTCCTTGGTAAAGGCATTTGGAACGCCAACCACGATTCCCGTGTCGCTTTTTTCAATGATCGAAGTGCTCTTAAACCAAGTTGTGAAGTTAGCCTTACTTAAGCTTAATTCCAAGTTACCGAGTATGGCTTGCCACAACTGTTGGTTTGTCATGTTCGTTTCTATGTCCCCAATATAATTAAAACGAGTCTTATCCATTTTAACAAGTAGTTATCAACATGTAAACAGCAATATTTTGGCTAATTTAAGCCAAAATATAATAATCTGTTAATTTTGTGTGGAAAGCCGGTGCATAGTGTGTACAAACAAAAAAGGAGTGACAAAACAAGCTTTTTTTATTATAATGAACAAGTCAAAATTAACCCACCAGCAATGAAGCCAACCTATAATCCGAAGAAGGTCCATCGTAAAAGGGTGCATGGTTTTAGGAAGCGAATGAAAACCCCGACAGGACGAACAGTGCTCGCCCGAAGGCGACAAAAGAACCGGAAGCGGCTATCGATATAAATGTCCAAACAGTTAGTATTCTTGAAAAAACAAGCTGACTTTGACCTATTTCGACGGTCAACTACGGTTTCCGGACGGGTATTAAGGATCAAGATCCGTCATAATACTAACCAAAACCAACCCCGTTTTGGTTTTATTGTTCCTAAAAAAGTGCTGCCCAAGGTCACTGACCGCAATCGCATCAAGCGCCGGATCAAATATTTGCTTGAAAAGCATTTTGCGACGACCAAACCCGATGATTATCTGATTTTTCCCTCGAAGAACGCGCTCGTCACAAAAACTCCGGAACTGGAAAACGAACTGCTCAGACTTTTAAGCCAAAACTTCCCCCGGTATGAAAAAAGGCATCAGTAAAATCCTCGCCTTTCCCCTTTTGCTGCTCGTCTGGGTCTATCAAAAGACTTTGTCTTTAGACCACGGGCCGCTTTCTTTTCTTTTTCCTTACGGCTACTGCAAGTTTTATCCCAGCTGTTCCCAATATTCCTTGGAAGTTTTGAAGGAAGAGGGCTTGCTTGGGACAAAAAAGATCATTAAAAGGATTTTGTCTTGTACCCCCAACAGCCTCGGGGGCATTGATTTGCCATACAAGAACAATCAACTACATTAAATGCATATAATCAGCACTATTTTCAAAGAGATACTGGTCTTCCCCTTACTCAACATCCTCGTTTTTGCTTATAATTACATTCCTGATATCGGAGTGGTCATCATTTTGGTCACGGTTTTGGTGAGGCTGGCCTTGATGCCCTCATTCCATAAGTCGCTTAAACACCAAAAAGCCCTGCAGGACCTGCAGCCAAAGATGAACGAGGTCAAAGAAAAGTACAAGGACGATAAAGAACGCCAGGCAAAGGCTTTGATGGAACTTTATTCAGTTCACAAGGTCAATCCTCTGGGTTCCTGTCTGCCTCTGCTTATTCAACTTCCGATATTGATCGCGTTGTATCAGGTTTTTATTCAAAGCTTGAAGGGCGGAGCGCTGGTCGGAATATATCCTTTCATTCATTCCCCGGAAAACATTGCTCCTTTATTTTTGCACCTGGTCAATTTGTCGCACGCCAACTGGATCATGGCTGGAATTGCCGCAGTTCTTCAGTTCATCCAGGGCAAGATGCAGCAACCAAAAGTCAAAAGCAATGATCCGACCATGAATGCCATGAACATCCAGATGCTTTACGTTCTTCCGGCATTTACTTTGTTTATTGGCGGCAAGCTGCCAGCCGGTCTGACGCTTTACTGGATCACCACCACCCTGTTCGGCATCGCTCAGCAATATTATTTTTTAAGAAAAGAAGCAAGGGAGGCTCTTTATGGAAAATCAAATCCAGGAAACGGTTAAAAATCAAGTCTTCGAGCTTTTGAGGCACATGGGCTTTGAACGAATCGATATTTTTGAGCGCGCTGAAGAGGGCCGGGTGGTCTTTAATATTCGGACGGAAGACGCCCAGCTGCTTATCGGCAAGCAAGGCGCTACCCTGGAAGCCCTGCAGCACATAATCAAGGCCTTAAGTCGAAAAGCCGGGATGGACGAGTTCGGGTTCGGGCTGGATGTCGACGACTACCGCGATAAGCGGGTGGTTTATTTGAAAGAACTGGCCAGAAAAGCCGCCCATCACGTGCGCGAAACAAGAAAGGCCGTCTCGCTTATTCCGATGCCGGCTTACGAGCGCAAGATCATCCATAATTACCTGTCGCTGTTTTCCGACATCAGATCAGAGAGCATTGGCAACGAGCCAAACCGAAAGCTGATTATCAGGCTGAAGCCGAAAGCAAAAGGCACCAAAGACGATTTCCAGTTCATAGAAAACACCTAAAAGAAAAACCCGGGCTTTGACCCGGGTTTTAAATTTATAAGCCTCAATTTTTTGCGTTGAGCATTGCCGCCACTGACCAAAACAGCAGGGAGAGGTCGTTTTTAAAATAAGGCACGTCAACCAGGCCGTGAATTAAGACCACGCAAAGAAAGGCGATTCCTGCCATTCCGTAAATTCTTCCTCTTTGTCCCTTCATGGAAACAAAAACGATAAAAAGAAAGCTTAAAAGGCCCAAAAGCCCCGTCTCGAGCCAGAAATTTAGAATGATGTTGTGCGGGTAATTTAGAATCTCGCCTTGGAAGTTTCGATCGGTTAACGTCGTTCTGAATCCGTAAAGCCCGTTGCCGAGTATGGGCTGCTTGCTTACCTCTGACAGGCCCGCTTTGAGCAAATCCGCCCTTGCCAAACCCGACGGGTCATTAACGGTTTCGACCAGCCTGTTCCTTATGATTGGGACGAGCAGGAAGACAATGAGGATGATTGCGGTTGCAGCCACGAGTTTCTTGGGTTTGAATCGAAGAAATAAAGAAAAAAAGACCACGACCGCAACCGCGGCCCAAGCCCCCCTCGAAAAAGTCATGATCAAAGCCAGAATCTGCAAGGCCAGCCCGATTCCGAACCAAAATTTTGAAAACAGCCACTCGTTTTTTATGGCCAAAACAATAAATAAAGCGATAGCCGGACCCAAATACAAAGCCAGTGCATTGGGGTATTCGAAAACCGAAACGATCCGTTCCAAGCCGCCGCCGCCCCAAAACCTCATAGGCAAGGCCATGAGGCTGAAGTATTGGAATATTC
>JBLMZH010000029.1:0-4628 GCA_050258715.1 Acidobacteriaceae bacterium | reverse complement strand
GGTTTATTCAGGACAAAAGAAAGCAGCACCTCCGAGTCAAGCTGGGGAGAGGTGCTTTTGCTTTTCAGGCGTTTCGCGCCGAAATTCAGCAGTTCCTTTATGGTCATGTTATTTGGCCAAGGCTTCCAGTTTTTTTTTCTGATCCTCCTCGGCCATGGCCTTGGTAATTTTTCCCAAGTCGCCGTCCATTATCTGCATGATCTGGTTCCAGTTGCGGTTGACGCGATGGTCTGTGATCCGGTCCTGGGGAAAATTATAGGTCCGGATTTTTTCGCTGCGGTCGCCGGTCCCGATTTGCGAACGCCTTTGGTCCCTAAGCTCGCGGGTCTTTTTTTCTTCTTCAATGGCCAACAGCCTGGCGCGCAGGATGTTCAGGGCTTTTTCCTTGTTCTGGCTTTGGCTGCGCTCATCCTGGATGACGACCATGGTCTTGGTCGGCAGGTGGGTGATGCGCACGGCGGAATAAGTGGTGTTGACCGATTGCCCGCCGTGGCCGGACGAAGTCGTGGCTTCGATTTTAATATCCTTCATGTCGAGTTTAAAATCGGATTCCTCAACTTGCGGCAACACTGCCACTGTGACCGTGGAAGTGTGAACCCGGCCGGCTTTTTCTGTGTCAGGCACGCGCTGAACTCTATGCACGCCTGACTCGTATTTGAGCAGGCCGTAGGCACCCTTCCCTAAGACTTCGAAGATAATTTCCTTAAATCCTCCCAAAGAATTGCGGTTGGAAGAATCGACAAAGACCTTGAACTTCAAGCTTTCGGCGTACTTCGAATACATCCGGAACAGCTCGGCCGCAAACAAAGTTGATTCGTCGCCGCCGGCCCCGGCTCTAATTTCCATAATAATGTCGTTGTCGTCGTAAGGGTCCTTTGGCAAAAGCCCGGCTTGAAGCTCCTGTTCCAAAGCGGCCTTTTCTTCAAGGAGTTTGGGCAGTTCCTCTTTGGCCAAATCAGAAAGTTCTGATTTGTCGCTGATAAGCTTTTGGTTGCTCTCGATTTGCTCTTCCAGTTTTTCCAAAGCCTCGGCTTTGCGCGCCAAAGGCAAAAGCTCGGCGCTTTTCTTGCCCAGCTTTTCCAGTTCCTTTGGCTCAGTCGTTTTAGAAAGAGCGTCTAAGACCTGGTCATATTCGTTTTTGACCTTCACGTATTCGGGTTTCATATACAAGCAATTACAGATTGCAAATGACAAATTACAGATTATATTACAGATTAAAAATTAAAAAAAATTTGTAATCTCTTATTTTCAATTTAATTTGTATTCTGTAATCTGTAATTTGAAATTCTTAGGTTTAATGTACCAAAAAAGCGCTCAAATAGGAAATGTCCTTAATTAAGCGCTTTTAAAATGTTTAAGCTTTTGAGGTCTTGACCTTCTTGATGATCCGCTTGCTCTTTATTGCATCTGTCTTCGTGGCCTTGCGTCGGAACTTGTCGATGGTGCCGGCCGTGTCGACCAGGTTTTGCTTGCCCGTGTAGAACGGATGGCAATTCGAGCAAATTTCAACATGGACTTCCGGCTTGGTGGATCCGGCAGTGAAAGTATTGCCACAGACGCAGATGAATTTGGCGTCAGCGTAGTATTTTGGGTGGATGTCGTTTTTCATAGCTTCAGGAGTATAACACGAAAGGAGGGGATTATCAAGCCTGTTGGGTCAGGCGGTTTTTGCTCCGGCTTCAAGCCCGTCTTGATAAATTGCGGCGTTTGTGATAACATAGCGAAGCAATTAATCTTACATACCCTTGGATGTTTGCAGACCTGCCTAAGGCAACTTAGGTCCTGGAAACAGAAGAAAAGGGTAGAAGTCCAGTGCTTCGATAAGCACTGGAGAGAAAGGATCAAGTCAATGAAAGCCATTAGCCTAATGGAGATGTTGAAGGCCGGGGTCCATTTCGGACACAAGACTTCCTTGTGGAATCCGAAGATGGCGCCTTTTATTTATACTCAGCGCAACAACATCCACATCATCGATCTCGAAAAGACGAAAAATAAATTGGCCGAAGCCACGGCTTATGCCAAGGATCTGGCGAGCAGGGGAGGAGTCATCCTCTTTGTCGGCACCAAGCGCCAGTCCAAGGACCCGGTGCGCAAGGCCGCGGAATCATGCGGCATGCCGTATGTGGTCACGCGCTGGCTCGGCGGAACGTTCACGAACTTCAGGACAATTCAGCGCACGGTCAAGAAAATGGAACGCATGGAGCGACTGATCGCGGACAACGAGATCGTCAAATACACCAAGAAGGAACAGATGATGATCAAGCGCGAGCTCGAGAAGATGAAAGTCATCTTCGCCGGGATCAAGGACATGAAGAAGCTGCCCGAAGCCATTTTCTGCCTGGACGTAAAGTACGATCATATTCCGGTCGAGGAGGCCCGGCAGTCCAAAGTCAAAGTTCTGGGGCTCGTTGACACCAACTGCGATCCGTCCAAGATCGATTACCCGATCCCATCCAATGACGACGCGATCAAGGTCATCACTTACATGGCCGACGCCATGGCCGAAGCCATCCGCGAAGGAAAGGGTATGGCCGCGGTTCCTGAAGCCAAGACCGAACCGGCCCCGGCAGAAGCTGCCAAAAAATAATCATTTAATTTCCGGCCTGATGCGGCCGAAAGTAAACATAAAAGGACATCAATGAATATTTCAACCGAAGACATCAAAAAACTCAGGGAAGCCACAGGCGCGGGCATGATGGACGCGAAAAAGGCTCTGGAAACCGCCAACGGCGATTTTCAGGAAGCCATCAACCACTTGCGGAAAAAGGGCCACGCTACTTTGGCCAAAAAATCCGCGAGAGTCGCCAAGGAAGGCATTGTTGCCTCTTATATCCATGCCGGAAGCAGGGTCGGAGTTTTGATCGAGCTTAATTGCGAAACTGATTTTGTGGCGCGCAACGAGGAATTTAAGGAGCTGGCCTCTGAGCTGGCTTTGCACATTGCCGCGGCCAACCCGTCGTTCGTCAGCCGCGAAGAAGTTCCGGCCGCGCTCATTGATACTGAAAGGCAGATTTATCTGGAGCAGGTCAAAGACAAGCCGGAAAACATCAAAGAGCAGATTCTCGCGGGCAAACTTGAAAAATATTACGAGCAGGTCTGTCTTTTGGACCAGGCTTATGTCCGCAATCCGGACCTTAAAGTGAAGGATCTGATCGCGGAGAAGGTCGGGAAGATCGGGGAGAACATGCAAGTTCGGAGGTTCGCGAGGTTTGCAGTCGGCGTCGAATAAAAATTGATTAGCAAAAAATAAATGACTTTAGCTGCTGTCATAATCTTGGTTTTGTCAGCCCTGGGTTTTTTGGCCGTAGTCCTTTCAAAGCTCCCGGTCGTGTTCGCGGTCAGGCCAAGTTCGGGGCGCAACCGATTCATAGTTGCCGCTGACAGCCTTATCGATTATTTTTTGCTCAAGCTTAAGCAGTTCGGCCGCTGGCTTTGGCACTTCATTCTTGAAGCCAAAGACATCAGGCCGTCAGGCAAGGCGCTCGCAGGCTCTGTCGAGAAAGTAAAGAAGGTCTTCAAGGTCAGGATCAAGCAGTCCGAGCAGGACTCGGATTGGATGCCGGAAGCTCAGTACTCGGAAGTGGTCACGGCCGAAAAGGCGCCTAAAAAAACCGCGGAAGACCTTTATCTGGAAGCCATCAAAAAGGACCCGGAGAATTACGGCGCATATGAATCCTTGGCCCGCCTTTATCTTCAGAACAAAAATTACGAGGAAGCGGCTGAGACCTTCAAGTTTCTGTCGCTTAAGCAGCCTGGCCGCGACGTTTATTGGAGCAATCTTGGCATTTCCAGTTATTGTCTCAAGAATTATCAGGAAGCCATTGGCGCCTATGAACAGGCGTTAAAGATCAACAGCAAGGTTCCGGCGCGCTGGATAAATTTGGCTCTTTGCTTTGAGGCTTTGGAGCAGCATGACAAGGCCGTGAAGGCCATCAACAAGGCTTTGGAACTGGCCCCGCGTTCAGTGAATTACTTGATGCTTCTGGCTGACATCTATATCAAACTCGATAATCGGGTGAGAGGAGAAGAGGTTTTGTCGCAAGTTTTGAAGCTTGAACCGACAAACAGAATTGCGCGCGAGCGGCTGATGAAGATGAGGGTGGAAGGGTAGAACGGGTTTGAAGCCATTTGCCGGTTCTGGTAAGATACCTTAAGAAACAAAGCAAAAGGCCGGCTTAGCTCAGTGGTAGAGCAACTGTTTTGTAAACAGTAGGTCGTCGGTCCAAATCCGACAGCCGGCTCCAGAAAATATATATGGGCAGTTACCGAAGCAGTCAAACGGGGCTGACTGTAAATCAGCTGGCTTTACGCCTTCGTAGGTGCAAATCCTACACTGCCCACCAAGAAAAAATTTCCGCAAGGAAATTTTTTTAATATAGAAACTTCTCTGGGATTTGCACGCCCAGCTTCTTGTTTAGCCGCTCGCTTAAGCTCGCGGATACGGGGCAGCGCCGAAAGCTGCGCTTGCTCGCTTTCGTCGACGCTCAGCTTCGGCTGTGGCCTCGCTTCGCTTCTGCCCGTGAAAAACACGTGTTTCAATTTATACACCTCAGATTTTGATTAGTTGTAAGTTTTTCACCTACACTGCCCACCAAGAAAAAAATCTCGTCAGAGATTTTTTTTAATAT
>JBLMZH010000028.1:0-5142 GCA_050258715.1 Acidobacteriaceae bacterium | reverse complement strand
TGGTCACCAAAAATTTAAAAAATTTGTCGCCATATTCGCGGGTCAGCAACTCCCCGTTCTTCTCGGCCAGTTCTCCGGCCCGCTCTTCAGTGGCCAAAACGAAGATCATCCGGTCCTTGGGGTAATCGCTTAAAAAATATGACTTGATCGATGAGTTGAGCACGCCAAATTCTTCCTTAACCGTTGGAAGAATAATGAGGTGGTAAATACGTCGCCAATCTGTGTTTCGAGATTCCTCAAGCCCAAGCATCCTTTCTTGATGTTCGTGATAGAGACGTCTAATGTCCCGTTTGGGTGCAGACGCCTCCAACCCTTGCAGATGCTTGATAAATTCCTGCCGGCTGAAAAGCCGCTTCGACCAATCCAGCCAGTCGATTTTTTTGTGGACCTTAAGCCGGTTATACGAGTGCAGCAAATGAATGGCGACATTGCCGCCTTTCAAAAACCAGTAAAGGTCGAAAAGAATGATGTAGACCGAGATCCAAACCGGCTGGTAATATGCCAGGATCGGGGCGCCCAAAAGCGTGATCCAAGTCAAAACGCCTGGAAAAATCTCCAAGAAACGGATCAACGCGCCGCGCTTTGGTTTATTGCTCATTGATGACGACTAAGACAATTGTTGCGACGAAAAAAATCAGTTGCACGGGAATGTTTGAGTAGGACAAAAAATATGCGGGCAGCCGCTCCCTGCGGTAAAACAAATATCCGATCAAAACGTTAAAGGCCAAAAAAATCAAAGCGGTGGCGGGAATGAGATACAGATAACGCGCCTGCTCCACCATTGACGGACCGGTAATAACGTTGTATCGAAGCAGCAGGGAAAAGTCTCCGCCCTTAATCTTGAACAACAGAAAGGACCAATGTATAATGTTTATGCCCAAAGAAACTAACAAACCGGACAAATTGAGCCGGTCAGAAATAAAAGACTTTTTTGAGGATAACACCTCATTTAATTTAGCAGAAAACATTACCAAAATTATAGCGATTTAAGCGACTTTTGGCAATGTTTTGGCACTTAGGAACCATATGAAGAATTGGGTCAAACAGAATTGGGTTTTGCTTCTAATAATCCTTATCGGGGTCGGCTTCCGCTACGTCGGCATCGGCCATTTGCCAGCCGGGCTGTTCCCGGACGAAGCCGCTTACGGGATGGATGGACGGTCCGTCACCCACGGCGATTTTCAGCCGTTCTATGAGCGCGGCAACGGCCGGGAAGGATTGTTCATGTACTTTTTGGCCGCTGCTATCTCCATCTTCGGCTATCACCCGTGGGCCAATCATTTAGTATCCGCCAGCTTCGGGCTTGGCGCGCTGATCGCCGGCTATTTTTTGGCCCGGCAGATGTTCGGCCGCAGAGTTGCCATGCTCTCGGCTTTTTTTATGGCCGTTTCGTCCTATGCCGTGACCATGACAAGAACTGCATTTCGCGCCAACACCCTGCCGCTGTTCTCGACCTTAACGCTGCTGTTTGCAATCAAAATTTTTGACGAAACGGATCCCAGAAAAAAATCCTTGTACGCAGTTTTGAGCGGCTTGTTCTTCGGCCTTGGTTTTTACACCTACATTTCTTTCCGCATGATGCTGCCGCTGTTCTTCGGGTTCGCAGTATTGCTTTTATTTGCTTTCAGAAGCCAGCTCCGCTGGGTCTACGAGACTTACAAAAAACCCGTGATTTATTTTATTCTTGCTTTTATCCTGGCTTTTTCCTGGATCGGATATTATTTCTTTGTCAGCCACCCGGGAAGCTTCGTCGGCCGGGCGGGCCAAGTCTCAATCTTTTCGCCGGCTTTAAACAACGGCGACGTTGTCGGCACGTTCGTAACAGTGGTTAAAAAAACCGTGCTCAGCTACTTTACCGAGGGCGATCTGAACTGGCGCCACAACGTTTCGTCCTATCCATTCCTGTCCCCCTTCTTAAGTCCGTTTTTTGCCGTGGCGGTTCTGGGATTCATTTGGCAGTTCTTGATCATGCTCAAGCAGGTTTGGCAAAAAAACCTTCAACGCTCAACCGTCATCAAATCAGTCCTCGTCTTTTGGTTTTTGTTTATGCTCGTGCCGGAGGTTACGACCGCAGAAGGTATTCCCCACGGACTAAGGCTTATAGGAACCATTCCGGCCATATTCATCTTGAGCGCCTATATGGTCAACTGGCTTTGGGTCAGGCTTAAAATCTGGCTGCCGGTAAAATCTATGGCGCTTCTCATCGCCTCGGTTTTTATCGGCGGAATATTCGTCTACAATTTTTATCTGTATTTTTACGTAGCGGCAAATTCGCCGGACTACTATTATTCCTTCCGCTCCGATCTGACCGAAGTCAGCGCATACATCAACGAACGCAATTCAAAGGACAAGACTTATCTGTCCTTGGACGCCTTTTCCGTTCAAACCGTGGACTACCTGACCACGCCGACCAGCCAGCCTTACATTCTTCTTGTCCCTGAAAACAGCTACAAAACGCCATTAACCAAAGGTGATCAGATCATCTTCACCCAAAGCACTTTGCCTGACGCGGAAAAATATAAACAAACCTTTCCCGCTGTCAAAGAGGTCGACCGGGAAAAGAACCGCTTCGGGCAAACAATTATGATCGTTTACGAAAAACCATGAATAAAATATTCTTAGGACTTATCCTGGCCGTCGCCGCCTACTTCCGTTTTTACAACAACACGGCTGTGGCGCTTTGGCACGACGAAGCGTTTTCCGCTCTCTATATCGCAAAGTACGGCTGGGGGGAAATGATGCACCGCATCATTCTCGACGTCCACCCGCCGCTCTACTATTTGGTACTTCGGGTGTGGAGTTACGTTTTCGGGCACAGCCTTTTGTCGCTGCGCGGCTTTTCCATTCTCTTGGGACTTTTGACGGTCTGGGCCGGATACCTTTTGGTCAAACAGGCTTTTAAGAACGAAAATTGGGCTTTGGTCGCAGCCTTGTTTTTGGCGATCAACCCGTTTCAAATTCAATATTCGCTGGAAGCCCGAATGTACACTTTGGGCACTTTCCTGGTCTTATTTTCGTCATATCTTCTTCTAAAAGCGCTTGAAAAGCCAAAATTCAGCCTATGGCTGGCCTACGCCATCACGGTGGCCGCCTGCGCCTATACCCACTATTTCCTGCTGTTTTCTTTGGCCGCCCAGGGAATTTTCTGGTTCTTCTATGTTTTAGCCAAATACAAATTCAGTTTCCTTAAAGCCAGAGAATTTTTGATGGGTGCGGGCTCTTACATTTTAGCCGGATTGCTTTACGTCCCCTGGCTTCCGTCATTCTTCGAACAGCGGACCAGAGTGGCTTCGGGTTATTGGATCGGGAAGCCGGACCAGTGGGCCGTGCCTGGAACGATCTGGAAAATGACCTTTGGCGGGCAAGGCACGAACCATACCGTGCTGGCCATCACCTCCGTTATCGCACTCATGATTATCGGATATTTTATTGCCAAGGTTAGAGGCAGCGGCAAGTGGCTGGTCTTTTTAAGCGTCTTCGTGCCATTCGCGGCCGCGCTGGTCATGTCTTACACGACCTCGATCTACCAGGACCGCTATTTTGTTTTTGCTTCGCTGTTCTTTGCAATCCTAATCGCCCTCGCGCTTCTCCAAATTCCCAGGTACTCGATGAAGTCCGTTTTGGTCTCCGTTTTTGTAATAATTACAGTCGTTGCCTTTTACAAAAACTGGCGGGATTTGGATGTAAAAAACCTGTTCACCAACCGTGAAATAAACAACAAGCCGGGAATGGCCAAGGCCGCGAGCATTGTCAACGAACAATCTCAGCCGAACGACAAAATTTTTGTGGCCTCGAGTTTTGTTTATTTTACCTTCCAATACTACTACAACGGCTACAACCATACTTGGAACAAAAATCAGGATCCAAAATGGCCGCTGCTCCTATCGGATATTCCCTTAAGCCAAATCCCCCACTTTTCCGGGACCGCCATATTGTCTGAGGAAGATCTTCAGCCGACCACCAACGGCGGCCTGGTCCCGCAGAATGCAGTCAACAAAAACTCCAACGCCTGGGTGGTTTGGACCACGGGCTTCGGCGGATCGAAACCCAACATTCCAGGCAATTGGAGCCAGGTCGGAGAATGGGAAGCTCCTGATACGCCAGGGTTTAAGGGCAGCATCTTCGTTACCGAATACCACGTCAAATAAAATTAAAGCCCCGAAATACTCGGGGCTTTTTTAATTGATTTAACATTCTCTTATCCGCGCAAATAAGAGAATAGGCCTGAATTAATTTATTAATTTCTGCCGGATGTTTAAAACAAAATACTCCGCCATGATAGCGGAGTATTTTTTATTTCGTTTTTTTATTGTTTTTCCATCATCGGAGTGATGATCGGATTGCCGTTGTCCTTGTCCAAAATTTCTTTGATCAAAGGAACGGTCACCGAATTGCGGTAGAAGTAAGGATCAGAATCAGGAAGCTTTGTGATCGGGAAAATCAAGCTCGGGATCAAAAGCTCTTCTGACTGGTTGTTCTTATAGTTCCACATTCTGACCAATTCGATTTTGGGAGTGCCCAGTTCAATGTCCACGAACTTTTTGGCGTTCGGCTGGACATAACCGTACATTCCGCCCTTTTCCGCGATCTTGAGGAGTTTGGCTGAGTCCGTTTCCGCATCATACTGCGATGATTGGAAGTTGGGCACGGCCAAGTCATAGACCGAAATAACCTTTTTGTTCCGGACGTTGATGCTGACGTTAAGTCCGGATTTGTTTCCGCCTTCGTCATAAAGGGTCTGGTCCTGGATCTGCAGCGGATAAACGACAGTGATCGTTTCCGGGACGTAGGCGCCGGCAGGATTCCTGTCATACATTATCCGCCAGTCATTCTGGACAACCGGCTCGCCGTACAAATCCTTGGAAATGCCATGGTCCGAAAGGAAGGAATTGGCGATCGAAATCACCTCTTCGTCGCTGGGAATGTTTTCGATCTTAACCGGCTGAGAACCGGGACAAGCGATATTCGCGCTGCAATCATACATAAGCTTGGGCCATGCGCCGTTGATGCTGACGCTGGACTCGTCGGCGTTGACGTAAATGTTATAGCCGTCGTCGCCCGGCTCGGCCAGATTCATTGATTGAAGCCTGAGATTCCCGAAGCTGCCGAGGTTAACCAAATTAAAGCTTAATTGGCTGACCA
>JBLMZH010000027.1:0-27575 GCA_050258715.1 Acidobacteriaceae bacterium | reverse complement strand
TGGCGGAAAACGGAATGAATCTTGATGCCAGCCCGGTCTATCCTATCTGCGACGACCAGGGAAAAAACATGGTCCTGGGAGTTGCTGCCACGGACCTCTCGGACCAAAAAGCTCCGTTTTCCAACTTCGGCAATGCCTGCGTGGACATTTCCGCCCCGGGCAAAATGATTCTGACTACGGGTTACCTGCCTTCTGATCCTTCGGACAATGTTTTGATCTACGGGTCGGGCACTTCGCTGGCCGCTCCCTTGGTTTCCGGAGTTGCAGCTCTCATGAAATCCAACCGGCCGGAGCTTTCCAATACTCAAATTCGCGACATCATCCTTCGGACAGCGGACAATATCGATTCTCTCAACCTCAACAATTGCCTAAGCAAGACCTGTTCCGGGCTTCTGGGCAGAGGGCGACTCAATGCCATGGCCGCCTTGAGCCCTCAACCGCTTCTGGACGGCAGTTTTGTCAGGCAAACCTCGACCAATAAAATTTTCAGGATCGTCAGCGGCTCGAAGCAGTACGTTTCGCCCTTCGTTTTCCAGCAAAGAGGGTTTGATCAAAAGGAAGTCATGCCCGAGTATTTGGAACAGCTGAACACGGTCGCGGAAATTCCGGCCTTGCCGCCGATTGAGGGCACGCTCATCAAATCCGTTTCTGATCCGACCGTTTATGTCATCAATGATCAATTGAAACGGCCGCTGACCTACACGGTTTTTGTCACGCGCAATTTTAGATTTTCAGACGTTAAAACCATGCCCGAAGCGGACGTGGCGGCTTTGAAGGCGGGCGATTGGTACTGGCCGCCGGACGGAACTCTGGTTTTGGTTAAGGGCGACCCCACGGTTTTTGTCATGAATAAGGGCAGCCGCCGGGCGGTCACTTACTTTGTGTTCACCCAAAGGAAACTGTCGTTTGCGCGCGTTATGCAGGTGACGCCTGACGAGTTCTCTCATATTCCGAAAGCTCCGGACGCCTATTGGCTGCCGCCCTTGGAAGGGACGCTCGTCAAATCAGCTTCAACTGAAACGGTTTATCTTATCCAGAACGAATCAAGGAAACCCTTGTCGGCCGAAGCGTTCGTGAACAGGAAGTTTAAATTTTCAAGCATTAAAAGTTTGCCGCAGGCCGAAATCGAAGTCATCATGCCCGGCTCTCCGATTTTCAATTAACCAACAAAACTTTGCAAAACCAAATGAAAAAATCCATCTCGCTTATTTCTCTCTTGGCCCTGGTCCTGCCCCTGCTTTGGACGTCGACGTCTTTAGCGCAAGGCACGATCGATCCGGGATTCGATCCGGGGATGCTCATTACTGACGAGGCTTTCGGCGACGTGGGGACATTTGGTTCCGCGGCGGGCATTCAGAAATTTTTGGAGCAGCGCAATTCGCCGCTGGCGAACACTTCGCCGGAATTTTTACCTAAACTTAAGGAACCCGACACTTTGACCAAGGTCGGACTGGAAGATCCGCGCCCGAATTTGGACCGGCTTCGGACCGCCGCTGAATTGATATATGACGCTTCGACCAAGCACGGGCTCAATCCCCAGGTCGTGTTGGTGATTTTGGAAAAAGAACAAAGCCTGATCACGGGCTCGTTTGACGCCGATGCCTTGCAGCGCCGGATGGACCGGGCTTTGGGCTTCGGCTGTCCGGATTACGAAGGCTGCGACGATATTTTTCTGGGCTTCTACAGGCAGCTTTTCGGAACCTTTGATTCCACCAACAGCCGGTGGCTGGGAGCCGCCGCTTCCCTGATGCGCTCGTTTAAAACCGAAGTTGACGGAGTCAGGGTCGGCAGGGGGCCGATGGTTGATTCTCAAAACCAGGTCTTCGGGCGCCCGGTCATCCGCACGGCGCGCAAAGGCGACACGATCGTCATCGACAACACCATGGGCGGATATGACGGCGTTGTCTCGAGTCAAACCGTGACCATGAAGAATTTTGCCACGGCCGCGCTTTACCGCTACACCCCGCATGTCTTCAACGGCAATTATAATTTTTGGCGGCTTTATCACACCTGGTTTAAATATCCCAACGGCACGGTCATCAAGCTTAATCTGGACCCGACCACTTATGTCATTGATAACGGAACCAAGCGCCAGTTCTCGGCCCTGGTTGCCCAGCAGCGCAAGATCAAAGTCGACAATATTATCGTCGTTTCCCAGACCGAATTTGATTCTTACTTAACTGACAAGCCCATGCCGCCTTTGGACGGAACCCTGATCAAGGGCGACGCGGACTCCACGGTTTATCTGATCGACAATACCAAGAAGCGTCCGATCTCCGGCGCGGTTTTCAAGCAGCGGAAGTTTTCCTTTGCCAGCGTGATAACTTTGCCTCAGGCCGAAGTCGCAAGCTATGACCAGGGGGCCTTTATCTCGCCGCTTGATAAGACCCTGATCGTTTCCGACTTAAACCCCACGGTTTACATGATCGACTCGGACCTGAAACGGCCGATCACCGAAGAAGTGTTTAAGGCCAGAAAACTGTCGTTTAAGAACTTGATGACTTTGTCGGACGGCGAAGTCAAGAGCCTGCCGACCGGACCGTTCGTCTATCCTCCGGACAAAGTAGCCATTGTGCTCAAGGGCGACACAGGCATCTACTGGTTCAGGGACAATGAAAAGCATTTTATCTCAGCCTTCGTCTATAAACAGCGCGGCGTGGCCAATTTCCAGCATTTGGCCTTAGGCCAGGAAGAGTTTGATTCAATTCCAACTGCGGCCCCGTTTCCGCCGAAGGACGGAACTGTCGTCAAGGGCGACGCGAGCACGGGGATTTATGTTTTCGAAAACGGGCTCAAGCGCCTCTTAACCTTGGCCGCTTATAAGCGGATGCGCACTCCCAAAGCCACGGTCTTGCCCCAGGCCGAAGTGGACAATTACGCGACCGGTGACGTCGTGCCGAAATAAGCTTGAAATTCGACCCCGGGGCTTGATCCCGGGGTCTTTGTTTAATTTGTGCGGTTGACGAAAACCCCCGCTTACCCCTATAATTCAAGACCTTATGCCAGATATCATTGAAGTAAAAAACCTAAGCAAACAATACGGCGAGTTTACCGCTGTCGACCGCATCAGTTTTTCCGTTCGGGAAAACGAGTGTTTTGGAATTCTTGGACCAAACGGCGCAGGCAAGACCACGACCCTTGAAATGATCGAGGGCTTAAAGGGTATTACCTCAGGCGACGTGACCTTGGACGGCCACAACGTGGCGCAGGAGCCAAGATTCGTAAAATCATTGATCGGGGTCCAGCTTCAGGCGTCTTCGTTCTTTGACGGCTTAAGCCTGGTTGAACTGCTTGAGACCTTTGCGTCCCTGTATGGGCGGAAGGTTGATGCCATGGAAATCCTCAAGGAAGTGCAGTTGACGGAAAAAGCCAAGAGCCGGGTTAAGGAGCTTTCGGGCGGGCAAAAACAGAGGCTTTCAATTGCGGTTGCCCTGGTCAACGATCCGAAGGTTTTATTTTTGGATGAACCGACCACCGGACTTGATCCGCAGGCTAGAAGGAATCTTTGGGAGCTTATTACTCAGATCAAGGGCAAGGGGAAGACAATCGTGCTCACGACCCATTATTTGGACGAGGCCGAAGTCCTTTGCGACCGCATTGCGATCATGGACAATGCCAAGATCATTGCCATGGACACGACCCGCAATTTGCTGCAGCTGGCTGATTTGAATTCGGTCATTCAGTTCGGCGTGACCAAGATTTGTCCCGCTGAACACTACCGAAAACTGCCCGGGGTTTTGGAAGCCAAGCAGGAAGACCATCATTACCGACTGGTCTCGAAGAACCCGGAACAAACCCTGCCGGCTTTATTCCTCCACTCTCATGAATGCGGAACTTCAATCGTCGATCTTCAGCTGCACCAGCCGACGTTGGAAGACGTGTTTTTGAAACTAACCGGACACGAGCTAAGGGAATAATTCAAAATTGAAAATGAGAAATTGAAAAATTTCCGAACTTAATTTCCAATTTTCAATCCTCAATTAATCCTTAATCTTCAATTTTCAATCTCAATTCTAATAATGAATACTTTACGGACCTTAACTTTATCTTCAATCAAAATGTTCGTCAGGAACAGGCAGGCCCTGTTCTTTACGCTGTTTATGCCGATCATTATCATGGGTGTTTTTGGCCTGATTGGTTTCGACAAGCCTCAAAAGATCAATGTCGGGATCGCCGTGAACGCGCCGCCAACTCAAGGGACCAAGAACTTTATCGATCAGCTGAACCAAGTCTCGGCATTTAACATTTCGACCGGCACGGAAAGCCAGGAGCGGACCGCCATCGACAAAGGGGACCGGTCAGCCGTGTTTCTAGTTCCCTGGGACCTAATCCCTGAAAATCCGGCAACCTTGGGCCAGTCGCCGTCTAAGATTACGGTCTTAACAAACGCCGGCCAGCAGCAGCAAGCCTCGACCGCCGTTACCGTCATGAGCCAGATCCTCGACAAGGCCACGCTCTCAATTTCCAAAGCGCCGAATCTATTTACCTTAAACACCGAAGCTGTCAATTCGCGAAACCTGACTTATTTCGACTTTTTGCTGCCTGGCGTTGTGGCGCTGGCCATCATGCAGATGTCAGTATTTTCCGTGGCTTTCGTTTTTGCCGACTATAAGGAGAAGGGCGTACTCAAGCGCCTTTTGGCAACACCGATGAAGCCTTACCAGTTTGTGACCGCCAATATTATTACCCGGCTTATGGTCGCTGTCGTTCAGGCCGGGATTCTCATTGCCGTGGGAGTTTTGCTGTTCCACGCCCACGTCTTTGGATCGTATTGGCTGGTTTTGCTGTGCGCTCTTCTTGGCGGCATCATGTTTTTGGGGCTTGGTTTTACGATCTCGGGACTGGCCAACACGGTTGAGTCCGTGCCGGCCATTGCCAACCTTGTGGTTTTCCCAATGCTGTTTTTGGGCGGAACATTCTTCCCTTTGACCAGCATGCCGGATTGGCTGCAGCATATTGTAAAATACATGCCCTTAACCTACCTTTCACACTCAATTCGGACGGTTATGACCGAAGGCGCGGGGATCTCCGTTATCAGATCAGATTTGCTGTGGATGCTGGCCTGGGCTGCCGTGCTTTTGATTCTGGCGGTGTTCACGTTCAGATTCGAGGAGCGGAGAGTGTAATAAATTGAAAATTGAAAATTGAAATTTGTTCAGAAAATGCCGACAAAAAGTTCGGCATTTTTTGTTTGACTCAAGTAGGGTTGAAGCGTAAAGTATTAGCACAACTGCGGCTGAGAGGCCGCCGGTTCCGAGAGGGACCGCATCCGAGAGGAGGAATGTATGGGTGCTCAAAGTGGTGCGGGCTTGCCGTTTCGAAATCACGCCTTCAAAGCCTTGATGGCGTCCATGAAGGGTAGCCAGGGGTACGAAAAAATCATCGATGATCTGGCCCAAGAAGCTACGCTTCCGGACATCGTTGAAACGATCGCTCTGCTCATCTCGCAGACCGGGAATCCTTGTTCGTGGCTTCGAGCGGCTGTCGAACCCTTTTTCCGAAGCTACAATTCTCCGGGCGTCGAAGGGCAGTATGCCTTGGGGGCGATGCTGGGCATCTTCCAGGGACTGAACGAGCTGAACCGAGTAGGGGAGCTGACCGCCATTGAAGAAACCTATTCCACCACACTCAGTTGTCTGCTCAAGCTCAGGGTCGGTTTGATCCGGCAGGCAGACCCGGCCGTGGTCCCGTACTCGGGTGCGAAATACTCATCCGAGTTGTCCGCGGAGGTGAAGAAGTTTGCCGGGTTGGCTCCTTTCCAGGCGGTGCGCAATATTCTTGTCACCATCGGGAAACAAGGGACATGGTCGAGCGGATCTAAGCCGTCGCCAGTTGTGGTCGAGATAGTGGATTGCATGTGCTACGAGATCTTCAAACGGCTCACGATCGAGCAGCGCCTTGAAGCCGTTGCCAGATGAAGAGTCCGCGAAGTCAGAAAGCCGGTTGCTTGTACAACAAGCAGCCGGCACTTTTTTATTAAGAGAAAAAAAATTTATTTTGGCAAAACTGTTTGGCTGTCGATCCAGTTTGGCAAGAGGTTTGCTGACGAAACGTAGCCTCGGTTATCGATTGAAGTTCCTTTATGAATGCCTAAATGCAGATGTTTGCGCTCGCCGCCGGTTTCTGAAGAATAACCCTTCCCTAAAATTGCGAATTTTTCCCCAGCCGCCAATTCATCGCCGGCTTTTTTGGCCACGCTTGCCAATTTAATGTGGCCGTAATAAACCGTGACCGCCTGGCCGTTGATCGTGCACGACTGGGTCAAAAGACCGCCGTAACCTCTGGCTGTTTCTTTGCGTAAAATTTTGCCTGAACAAATTGCGGCCACGGATACGTCCGAATTTTCTTCGTTGGGCAGGATCTCGAAATCCGTACCAGTATGGTATCCGGTAAACCGTTCGGGATTTACCGGAGAACTTTTAGGCGTGACAAAGATTCCGAACGGCTTTTTTGTCACCCTTTCCAAAACTTTGTCCAAAGGCTGGGATAATCCAGCAGTATTTGTTGAAGCCGCATCAGCGTTCGTGTTTTGGCTTGTTGGTCCAGTGGAGCTGTTGTTTTGATTAGGAATAGAATCCGCCGACTTTGGCTTTTTAAGCAAGCCTAAGCCTAAGATTAAAATCACAGCAACTGCCAAAACAAGATATTTGTAGTTATTTTTCATGCCATAAGATTACCCCCATTGATTTCGGATTGTCTATTGATATTTTGCGGGAAACGGCGAATAGGGCTATAATACAAGCAGCGGCAAAGGCCGCCTTTTTTATTAAGTTCTAAACCCTAAGTTCTAAATTCTAAACAAATTCAAATGTTGAAAATTCAAAACTTTAAACTTAATTTAAACCTTTGAACATTTGAATTTTCGAGCTTGTTTAGAGCTTAGTGTTTAGGATTTAGAATTTGTAATTTTTGGCGGCAGGTATATAATTCAGCCACTTTTATGGAACCTTTAGCCTCAAAACTTAGGCCAAAAAACCTAGACGAATTCGTCGGGCAAGAACATCTGGTCGGGGCCAACCAGCCGCTTCGCATTGCTATCGAGCAAAAGCATCTTTTTTCCTTTATTCTTTGGGGGCCTCCGGGGGTGGGCAAAACCACTCTCGCCAGGATTTACTCAAACGCGATCGGCGCTTCTTATTACGAGCTCTCGGCCGTGTCCGCGGGCAAGGACGATATCAGGAAGATCATCGACAAGCGTCCGGATCTTTTGGACCATAAGCCCAAGGTTTTGTTTTTGGATGAGATCCACAGGTTCAACAAGGCCCAGCAGGATTTTTTGCTGCCGTCCGTGGAGAGCGGGCATTTGACCCTCATCGGCGCGACTACGGAAAATCCGAGCTTCGAGGTTATTTCTCCTTTGCTTTCCCGCTGCCGGGTCTTTACGCTTAAGGAACTGTCCGAAGACGATATCAAAAAGATAATTGACCGGGCGGAAGTGAAGATGGACGCTCAGGCCAGAAACTGGCTCATCAATATGGCCAACGGCGACGCGCGCCAGGCCATCACCATGATCGAAAACACGCTGAACTTTTATAAAAAGATCACGGTCGAAAATCTTACGAAGACGCTGCAGGACAAATATCTTCGTTACGACAAACAGGCCGAAGAACACTACAACACCATCAGCGCGTTCATCAAATCCATGCGCGCCTCCAATCCGGACGCGGCTGTGTATTATCTGGCCAGGATGGTCGAGTCAGGCGAGGACCCGAAATTCATCGCAAGGAGAATGGTCGTGTTCGCGTCCGAGGATGTGGGCTTGGCCGACCCCAAGGCCTTGATGGTCGCCAACGACGTGTTCCGGGCAGTGGAGATGATCGGCTATCCCGAATGTGCCATTAATCTGGCCCACGGCGCCAATTATCTGGCTTTGGCTCCGAAAAACCGCGATTCCTACAACGCTTACTTTGCCGCGGTCGATGACGTAAAAAAACAGGGCAATCTTCCGATCCCGCTTGAAATTCGAAACGCCCCGACCAAGCTCATGAAAGAACTGGGATACGGCGAGGGCTATGAAAAATACACGAAAAAAGACCTGCTTCCCGACAAGCTTAAAGGCAGAAAATATCTGAAAAGAAAGTCCTCTTAAGGCCAAGACTTGATTTTTTCCCGAGCATTGTGTAGAATTAGCTATCACAGTTTCGGGACGAACCGAAGGTACGAGCCAGAAGGAGGATTGATGGCCACTTGTCAGCGGACCCAAGACCAGATCCGGTTCTTCTTCAAGATGCTTCCTGTCGAGCCCTTCCAGGGGAAACTCCCCAAGGGCACCGACAAGATCGCGGAAAAGATCGAGGCACACGTCTACTGCTCCGATCGCGAGGACGGCATCAGGTGCAAGAGCTGCCACGAAGTCTACGAGAGGACCAAGGCCCAGGTCTGGGGTTCCGCCTAAACCGGTCAATAAGACTGGAGGGGGAATGATCGAGACGATGATCGTTTGCGGGACGCTCCTGCTTGCAGCGATCGCCTACAGGCGGTATCGCCGGAGCAACGAACTGTTCGTGGATCCTGCTCGGTTCGTTTCCAAGGAGCCCGGGTGCGTCAGGTAAGCGAAGCCATCATCAAGCCCTCAAAGCGGCTGAAACCTTTTCAAGGTTTCAGCCGCTTTCTATTTGTCGAAAAAAACGGGCCCCCACAACATTCTATTGCTGTGAGGGCCCTTTCGATTCATTTGCCGCGCTGTTTCAGCCTGGCGATTTCCTCCCTGATGATGTACAGAGCCTCTAGCCCTTGGTCGATGACTTTGATGGTCTTGTCGAGATCGTCTCGATTGCGGTTCTTGAAGAGATCCTCGAGCGAATGATGGGGCATGTCAGTGATCATCTGCGATGACACCACCAGCCGCTGAAGGAAACTGTCGAGCAGTTTGAAATCGTCGCTCGGCTTTCGTTTCCGCTTAAGGTCATCATTGTCGACGTGGTGCTCGATGTAGTTGCGGGCCTGATGGATGCCGTAGCCGTTCTTGACGATATGCCTGCAGAGCTTGAGCTGAAGTTCGGCGTCTGAGACCCTGGCCAGGGCGATGCCGATCGAGATCCCGATTTCCGGGCCGCCTTCGTCGTCCGCCTCCATCATCTTGATGATTTCAGGGTGGAGGCTGAGAAGCTGGAGGTGCTGGTAGACCCAGACCGTTGAGCGGCCGAAGATTTCGGCAATCTGCTCGATTTGCTGCCCGGGAGACAACTCCTTGATTCTCGGGTCGGCTCGGATGCGGGCGATGGCCCTTGCGGTCTCGAGGGGCGTGTGACCTTCGCGGGCGAAGTTAGCCACCACTGAAGCGATGAACTGGTCCTCGGCCGAACCCACTCTCCTGATGCAAACGAGCATCCTCTTGATCTTCAAGTCAGTGCAGGCCTTCAGCCGCCGTTCGCCGTCAAGGAGTTCGTATTGGAAGTGGGGGTCGTCGATTCTTTTGACGATGATCGGCGTTTGCTGGCCGATTGCCCTGATGCTGGCCTTCAGCTCCTTCATCTTCTCGTCGGAGAAGAATTTCCGGGGCTGGCTTTGGAAAGGGCGAATCTTGTCCGTATCTGCCCAGACTGCCCCTTCCACATCTTCTTCGCGAATCGCCAGCGAAAAGGGGTGGGGCGCAGGTTCTGCCGGGGCCGGCTTCGGGAGAGGGGCGGGAGGTTTGGGCTCCGGCTTTTTGCCGTTCGGCGGGACGGAAAGATCGAGACCGGAGAAGAGGGCGTTCAAGCGCTCTTGCAGGATGGGAAGGCTGTCGACTTCGGTCAGGGTCGGCTTGTTGCCGTTGCCTTTTGCGACCAGTTCCCGAATGCGCTTCCGGTCCTCAGGGTCGATTCCCTTGCTAACCAGTACGGCTCGGAATTCGGGGGTTATGTCTGATTCGCCTTTGATGTCCCAGTAGTTGCAGAAGTGCACCCAGTGGCGGTACTTGAATTGGAGGACCGTTCCAGGGGCCATTCCGATGACCAGAGCCCTTCCCGCAAGGGGAAGGGGTTTTGAAGCAACTGTTCCGCTCATCCTTCCTCCTTACTGTGTTGAGCTACTCGGGAAGCCGCTGCCTGAAACGGAAGAGTCTGCTCTTGACCGTTCCCACGGGGATGTCTAGCTTGTCCGCAATTTCCTGGAGGCCGTAGCCGAGCTCGAACAAACTGACGACCTGCTGGTAACGAGGCCGCGCTTTCTGGAAAGCCTTGGCGAAATCGATCTTCCTGATCAGTTGGTCCTCGCGAGTGTTTCTGCCGGGCGCTTGTTCGACAAACAGTCTCAGGGTTTCCGTTCTGATCAAGGGTTCGAGCTCGACCGTGAGCTCGCGTTCCCTGCTGCTGCTTCTCAGATGGCTTATGATCGTGAATTTTGCAATGCCGAACAGCCAAGTTTTAAGTTTGGACCGGTTTTTGAACGAGCCGGCGCCAAGCAGTCCCTTGGTTATCGTCAATTGAGCAAAATCCGGAGCCATCTGATTGTTGCCGAGGTATCGGCAGAGCAGATAAGCACAGAACAATTCGACTTCGGGGCGGAGGGCGACTATCTGCCTTTCCAAATCAGGATGAATAGCCATATGTCCTCCTTAGACAGTATTGATATCTTAAGCAATTGCGTGGAACGCTGTCAATTACGGCTGCGTTTCTGAAATGCTTAATAATGCTATAATTACCCCATGCAGCACACCGGCAGAAACATCCTAAGTCTCGTCGTTTCCCGCATCCTTTCGGGAATTATTTTATTTTTCATCTATACCCGCCTGGTTCAATACCTGGGCCCGCAGGCCGCCGGGCAGTACGGCTTGCTTGCGTCGTATTTGACGGTATTCAATTTTTTCGTTGATCTTGGCATGTCGCAGCTGGTCATCAAGAAGATTTCGGAGGACAGAGCCAATGCTGGCAAATATCTGACCAATTTTTTCGCCATCCAGTTGGGGCTTGGAATTTTTTTCATGCTGATCATGGACTCAACGGTCCTGCTTTCGAATTATCCCATGGCGGTCAAGCAGGCGCTTTATATTACCGGCCTGGCTTTGGTCGTCATGTCCTTAAGCCTTCCGTTCCGTGCCGTCATTATTTCCTTCCAGCGGCTGACCATAAACGCCAAGGTTAATTTCTACAACGCCGTCATTAACGGCGCTATGATGCTGCTGGCGGTCCTGATGCGCCAGAGCATCTTTTTTCTGGCCTTGATAAATATCGCGGTCGGGTTTTTTGATCTTTTGGTCTACGCCTGGATCGTGCACCGGAAATTCACGCCGTTTAAATTTGATTTCGACCGAAAATTCATCAAGCTGCTGTTTGTCTGGAACCTGCCCTTTACTTTTCTGACGGTTTTTTCCATCTATAACCGCATCGACGGGCTGCTTCTGCCGCACCTGAGGAATTTCGTCGAGACGGGTTATTATGCCGCAGCCTATAAATTTTGGGATACGCTGGCTTTTATCCCCGGAGTCATCGGAGTGACTCTTTATCCCTACTTTGCCGAGGTCCTCGGCAAAAAACTTATGGGCCAGGCCAGAGCCGGGCTTGAAACTTATTCGCGCTATATGATCGCGGTCGGCCTGCCCATGGCTGCAGGCGCATTCCTTCTGGCCAAGCCCATTACCATCGCTTTCTTTGGAAGGGAATTTGAGCCGGCCGCCAACGCTCTCTGGCTTTTGGTGGCAGCCGTGGCCGTGCTTTTCATTTATACCCCGGCCAACAGCCTGATCATTTCGCGGCTGACCAGGATCGCCACTTACATCACGGGACTGAATCTGCTTTTCAATCTGGCGGCAAACCTGATTCTTATTCCTAGGTACGGGTTTGTGGCCGCGGCCGCGGTCACGCTGGCCAGCGAAACCATCCAGCTTTTGGGCTACACCTACTTCATCAAGCGCCGCGTGCTCGATTATCATTTTTTCCGCTATTTCACCAAGCCCGCGATCGCCACTATCCTGATGTCGCTGGCCATTTGGCTTGCAAGAAGCATGAACGTCTGGATAGTGATATTGGTCGGGGGCGTAGTGTACGCCGTTTGTCTTTTGCTTTTGAAATTTTTCCACCGCCAAGACTGGGAATTGTTTAAGAATGCGGCCAACATCCGGAAGGAATTAAATCCAGAGGAGCCGATCGTATGATCATAGGCCTTGAAGCGGAGCGCGCCAATTTACCGCAGCCGACCGGGGTCGAAAGATACGCCGCGGAACTCATCAAAAATCTGGCCAAGCTCGACTCAGCCAATACTTACCGGCTGTATTTCAGAACGAAACCGCAAGCCTGGTTCTATCAGTTGCCGAAAAATTTCGAGCTTCGAGTCATGCCATTTCCGAAATTTTGGACGCAGATCCGTTTGTCCTGGGAATTGTTTTTCCATCCGGTCGACGTTTTAATGATCTTGGCTTCGGTGCTGCCGATTTATCATCCCAAACATTCCGTGTTCACAGCCCACGACATCGCTTATGAAATGTTCCCGGATTCCTTTACGCCGTTCATGCTTTGGTATCTGAGGTGGTCGACCAGGTTTGCGGTCAGGCACGCGGAAAAGATCGTGGCCGTGTCCCAAGCCACGAAGAACGATATGGTTAAAATTTACAAAGCCGAGCCTGAAAAGATCTTTGTCACTCATTTGGGCCTTGATCAGGAAAAATTTAAACCATTGCCGTACGAGCAGGTCCAGCCGGTTTTGGACAAGTACGGCTTGATCTATCAGAAATATGTTTTGTTTTTGGGTACGATTCAGCCCAGAAAAAATATCGTCCGGCTGGTTGAAGCCTATGAGAATTTGCGAAGCAAATATCATGTCGAGGAAAAGTTGGCGATCTTCGGTGGAAAGGGCTGGATGTGGAAGCCGATTTTGGAGCGCGTCAGCCAGGCGGAAGCAAAAGGTGCAGTAAAATATTTCGATTATGCCGAAAGCCAGGACTTAAGCGCAATCATCGCCGGGGCGAAACTTTTGACATTGCCCGCCTTGTATGAAGGTTTCGGCCTGCCGCCTTTGGAAGCCATGGCTTCGGGCGTGCCTGTGGTCGTCTCCAATGTTTCTTCCATGCCTGAGGTGGCAGGGGACGCAGGCCTGCTCGTTGACCCCAATTTCGTCGATTCGATTACCGAGGGTTTGCTTAAGGTCATGACTGATCCCAATTTAAGAAAGGCTATGATTGATAAAGGGCTTTCTCGGGCGAAAGATTTCACTTGGGAAAATACGGCCAAGAAAACTTTGGAATTGCTGGAACAATTCAATCTTCGATAAAAAATATGGACTATCTGTTATTTACAATTTTTATTCTGATCGCCGCTTATTATTTTTATTACTTTATCGCGGGCAAATTTTCCAAAAGCCCGCTCTGGCTGATGCTCTCGGCCTGGGCTTTGGCCCTTGGCATCCCTCAGCTTAAACTCTCGGATTTGGAAAAACCGTGGTCCCAGCAATTTTGGCTGTTGATCGTAATTTCTCTGATCAGTTTTACTCTGGGATTTTTTGTCTTCAGTTGGCTTTGGAAAAGATTTCCGTTTTGGACCAAGTTTAAAGTATTGACCCGAACCGAAATTTCGACGATTGCGCTTCGCGTCGTGATTTACGTTTCAGTTTTGGTTTCGGCCCTGGCCTTGTATTTGTTTTATAAAAAGGCTGGAAATTTTCCGCTGCTGGCTTCCGACACGGACGTTTTTCGGTTCCAGGCTGACGAGCAAGTACCGGGGCTTATAAATTATTTGGCGCAGCTGGCAAGAATTTACATTCCGCTTGGATTTTTCCTGATGTTCTGGCAGGGATTCAAATTGAAAAAACACTGGGACTTGGTCCTGCTTTCGCTGTTCGGCACTTTCTGCCTGACTTTGTTCGCATCGAGAACCCAGATCTTTTTTATTGATCTTTGGGTCATGGCCATGTATTTGTTCATCCGCAAGCCGAACTTAAAACAGGCGCTGAAATTTTATCCTTTCTTTTTGATCGTTTCGGTCCTGGTGCTGGCGGCCGTGCCTTTGTTCCGGCAGGCCAAAAGCTACGGCTCGTCGAGCTATCTGGCGAATGTCACGGCGATTAAGGTCAGTGGCCAGAATCCCGCCAGCAATTTCTTCGTTCCGATCTACGTCGGCGTTTCTTTCAATATGCAGGCCCTGCTTCATGCTCAGCAGTATTATGAAGTGTATCCGTTGCAGCACGGCAAGGTTTTTCTTGCTCCATTTACGAACATCCTCGGCTTGCATCAATTCGCGCCGAACTACGATCTGGGTGAAATCTTTTATTCCTGGTGGAACACCGGCACCTACTTGTTTCCGTTCGTCCAGGATTTCGGCAACGCCGCTTTTTATTTCGTTCCGTTTTTGATTGCGGGCCTATTGACGCTGGCCTGGCGTTATTGGAAAAATTCGCCGAATTTCCTGTCTATAAATCTTTATGCTTACGCCTGCTTCTTCATTGTCATGACGATTTATCTGTCATTTACGGTCCGGGCGGAAATGTATATCGATTTGTTTTTGATTTTTGTTATTTATTTGGCGGTTTCAAAAAAGGTTTTGGCGAAAAATTAAGCGTTCAAGATCAGGTTTGCCATTTCCGGGGTTTTGGATGATAATGAAACCGGAAATTAAGCGTAAGCAATGGCAGAAAAAACCTTCGATCAGTTGATAGATTCGGGGGAAAGAGCCAGGGAACTTGAAGATTTTGACCGATCCCTTGCCATTTTTGACCAGGCAATTTTACTGGCGACCAAGCTTAACGATCCGGCCAAAATAATCAACGCGATCGGGCACAAACTTCTGGCCTATAAGCACCTTGCCGAGCGCTCGAATTCGGAAAATTATTGGCAGCTGTATCGCGGCGAGGTTGAGACCGGGCTTAAGATCGCAAGCGACGCCAAGATCGAAGGCCAGCCCATGGCATTGATGCTGCTTCGCCAAGGCGATTATTTTTCTCATCTTTTGGATTATGCGAAAGCGGAAGAGATTTACCAAAAAGCACTGGAAAAATTGGATCCCAACGACGGAGGGGTTTACGGAGAATATTTGAGCCACTTTGGCCTGGCCCAGTCCATGTCCGGAAAAACCGAGGGGCTGACAACTTTAAAGACTTCGTTTGACACGGTTGCGCTTGATAATAAGCTTAGGCCGTTCCATAAGCTCGTGGTTCTTTCAGGCATCAACCTCCGCCTTGCCCTGGCTTCGGCCAAGCTCGGTTTTGACGAGGACTCAAAAAAATACATGGCGGAGGCGGAAAGGCAGGCCAAAGAACTGGCCGAGCAGCATAAGATGTCCATCCGGCTCAAGCAGATCGGGGAAGCCAAAAGCAAAATCGGCCTTTAATCCAAAACGCAAACTGATGAAGATCACTGCAATTGTTCTAATTTACAACAGCCGGAAATTTATTCCGGCCGTATTTGATTCGATTCAATCCCAAACTTTCAAAGACCTTGAGACAGTGGCCGTGATCAATGGCGATAATGACGGCTCTGAAAAAATGATCAGGGAAAAGTACCCGAAGGTAAAGATCATCAACCCGGGCGGCAATTTATATTTTTCCAAAGGCAACAACCTGGCGATCAAACAATCGGACGGCGAGCTTTTACTTTTGGTCAATCACGACCTGGTGCTGGAAAATGATTACGCGGAAAAATTGGCCCATGCCTTTAACGACCCTTCGGTTGGTGCTGCGACCGGGAAACTGCTGCGCTATGATTTTGACAAGGGAGAAAAAACGAACACCATTGATTCCACGGGGATCACTATGAATGCGTCGGGGCGGGCCAGAGACCGCGGACAATTGCAGGAAGACCACGGCCAGTTCGACGATCAAACAAATGTTTTTGCGGTTTCAGGAGCCGGACCCATGTACCGGCGCTCGGCCTTGGAAAAGACAAAATACTGCGCAAACGGAATTTGCGAATATTTTGACGAAGATTTTGAGGCGTATTGGGAAGATGTCGATCTTTCGTGGCGGCTCAATCGCGCCGGCTTCAAAAACGTTTACGTTCCAGAAGCAAAAGCCTACCATGGCCGGACAGCCGGCCAGTCCAAAGGCGGTTACTTCCATTTTTTCCATTTCATCAAACATCACCGCCAAATCTCTCCGAACATCCGCAAGCTGAACTACCGCAATCATATTTTAATGTATCTTAAGAACTCTCCTTCGGTCAGCCTAAGGTTTATATTCCGCGAACTGCTGATGCTCGTCTATGTTACAATTTTTGAGACCTCGACTCTGGCTATTGTCCCAAGCCTGATCAAATTAATCCCGAAAGAACTGGAGAAGAGTCGTTCGCTTAACAAGCCAACTCTTTAATATATGGCTATGGACCTTTCAGTCATCATCGTAAATTACAACACCAGAGAGCTGCTTAAAAAGTGCCTGGAATCGGCCTTTTTAAGCAAAACAGCGTTCGCTTTCGAAGTCATTGTGTCCGACAACGGTTCCAAGGACGCCAGTCTCGAGATGGTTAATACCGAATTCCCGCAGGTCAAAATTATTGCTAACGGCGCGAATTTGGGATTTTCCAAGGGCAACAACGTGGCGATCAGGCAGGCAGCCGGGGAATATATTTTGTTGCTGAATTCCGATACCACAGTCAGAGAGGATACGTTTGATCTGTCCGTAAATTATGCCAAGACTCACCCCGAGGTTGGAGCGCTGGGCTGCAAGGTTCTTTTGCCGAGCGGACAGCTGGATAAGGCCTGCCGCAGGAAATTTCCGAATCCCTGGAATTCGTTTTTAAGGTTGTTCGGGCTAAAAAAATTCAGCGATTACAACATTGACCTGCCGATCGATCAGGAAACCGAAGTTGATGCGGTCATGGGCGCTTACATGCTTGTCCCAAAGAAGGTCGTCGAAAAAGTCGGGATGCTGTCTGAGGATTATTTCATGTACGGCGAGGACCTCGACTGGTGCTGGCGGATAAAAAAAGCCGGATACAAAATAGTTTATTACCCGAAAGCATCCATTACGCATTTCAAATACGGCTCATCCAAGCTCGTTCCGTTCAAGACGATCAGGCTGGCGCACAACGCCATGAAGATTTTTTATAAAAAACATTATTCGGAAAATTATCCGCAAGCCTTCAACTGGCTTGTTGTTTTAGGCATTGATTTGCGCATGTTCCTGGTCCTGGCCGTCAATTTGATCCGCAAGAACAAGTCCGTCCATTAAAATTTCGTAATTTGAAGGTTTTATGTTAGAGTAATGGATATGGACGAACAGCCAAATTTGGAAACACAAATAAATCCGGAGCCGTCTCAAAGCGGACAACAACAGCAGCTGGCGCGCTATCGCCGGGTGGTGGCAATTTTGCTTGTGGCCGGAGTGGCGTTCGTCGGCGGGTACGGGCTTGGACACAAAGGAGTCAGCGCCGAAGGCGGGAAAGTTGAGATCAGCAAGGGCAGCCAGCCGAACGTGGCTGATTACAATCTGCTCTGGCAGGTTTTGGACCAGCTGAACGCCAAATATGTCGACCGCGGCAACCTTGATCAGAAGAAACTTTTATACGGCGCGGCCAATGGGCTGCTGCAGGCCACGGGCGACCCTTATACGGTATTTTTCGATCCTGAGCAGACCAAAGAGTTCCAGGAAGAGATGAGCGGGTCGTTCGAGGGAATCGGCGCGGAAATGGGGTTGCAGGACGGACAAATCATAATTATCGCTCCTTTAGAGGACACGCCGGCGTCAAAGGCCGGAATCAGGGCCGGGGACGCCGTGCTCAAGATCAACGGCGAATCGACCATGGGACTTAGCGTTGACCAGGCCGTGAATAAAATCCGCGGGCCGGCCAACACCGAGGTTACCCTGACCATTCTTCACAAATCTGACAAGCAGCCGGTGGACATCAAGATCACGCGCAGCAAGATCGAGATCAAAAGCGTGAAGCTCGAGACGAAAGAGGCCAACGGCAAAAAAATCGCGGTCATTCATTTGTCGCGCTTCGGCGACGATACGGACGGATTGTTCGCGCATGCGGTTGATGTCATCTTAGCCGGCAATTATCAAGGAATAGTGCTGGACTTAAGAAGCAATCCGGGCGGATATCTTCAGACTGCGGTCAATCTAGCTTCGAACTGGGTGGACAGTGGCCAGGTAGTGGTCAAGGCTGTTGATTCCGAAAAGCACACCGATGCCAGCAACGCGCAAGGACTTTCCAGATTAAAAGGATACAAAACGGTCATTCTCGTGGACAATGGGTCGGCTTCCGCCTCGGAAATTTTGGCCGGCGCTTTGCAGGATTACGGGCTGGCGACTTTAGTCGGGGAAAAAACTTTTGGCAAAGGCTCGGTTCAGGATTTAATTCCGCTGGCCGATTATCAGTCAACCGTTAAGATCACGGTTGCCAAATGGTATACGCCCAAGGACCGCGGCATAGACAAAAACGGGCTTGAGCCTGACATTAAGGTTGAGCGGACCAGCCAGGACATTGAGGCCAACCGCGACCCGCAGATGGACAAGGCTTTGGAATTGTTTAAGTAGCCATGAAAAAGACTTTAACCGTCGCTGGCCTTTCGGCGGTGATCCTTCTGCTCGCAGTTTTTTTGACTGTAAGATTTTCCGCCCAGGGAGGCGCGGAAAATTTTTTTAATCTCAAATTTCGGCCCCAGCTGTCGCGCCATCCTTTGGCCAGGCAAATTTTCGGCCTTCATTTTGACAGCGACGCGAAAGCGGATTATCTGGCAAAAAAACCGGGCAACATTATTGTCGAAGTCGACAGCATGGAAGGAACTAGTCTTGATTATCCTTTAGTCCAAAGGCTGGCTGACCGGCTGGCTCAAGTGACCGGCAAGCAAGTTTCGATCCTGATCTCAGACGACGGCATTCCTTTTGCAAAAACTACCGACGAGGGCCAGGCGGAAAATTTAAAAAAACAATATCAAGACAACCGGATCAACCGCGACAATGCCGTTCTTTATCTTTTGACCGTAAACCAAAATCAGGCTCACCCGACTTGGGTCGGAGCAACGCTTCAGGAAGACGGAATAATGATCTTTAGCCAGGCGGTCAAAGACTTAACTCAGGACCGGCGGGAACGAACGGAAGATTATTTGTATTCGACGCTTCTACACGAGATCGGGCATCAGCTCGGCTTAGGCCACAATGACGGCGAGGATTGCCTCATGAACGAAACGGTGGAAGAAGACTCAAGCAGAGCGTGGAAAGACGTGGTGGTTGATTTTTGCCAGGAAGAAAAGGACCAAATCGAGGCGGCAAAGAGATCATATTAGGCGTCTTCGCCAGCCTTTTTTTGAGGCAGAAGGAATGGTATAATAAACTGCATGAAAGCCAACGATATCCGCGAAAAATTTTTCGAATTCTTCAAGCAAAAAGGGCATGTTGTCATCCCTTCCGCTTCGCTCATTCCGGCCAATGATTCCTCGGTGTTGTTCACCACGGCCGGCATGCATCCGCTCGTCCCTTTCCTGATGGGTGAGAAGCATCCGCAGGGCAGCCGCTTGGCGAGCGTTCAAAAGTGCTTGAGGACTGACGATATTGATCTGGTCGGAGACGATACCCACCTGACCTTTTTTGAGATGCTGGGGAACTGGTCCTTGGGGGATTATTGGAAAAAAGAATCAATTGCCTGGTCAATGGAATTTTTGACCGGCAAGCAGTGGCTTGCTTTGGACAAGAATAAATTGGCCGTGTCCGTGTTTGCCGGGGATTCAGACGCGCCGAAAGATTCGGAGTCGGCGGAAATTTGGCTGTCGCAAGGGATTGTTCAAGAGCGCATCGCATACTTAGGCAAGGAACAGAACTGGTGGGGCCCGCCGGGAGCGGCCGGTCCTTGCGGCCCGGACACTGAAATTTTTTATTGGTCGGGGAAAGGGGAAGCTCCGAAAGAATTTGACGCCTCCAACGAGCTCTGGGTCGAAATCTGGAACAACGTCTTTATGGAATACGAGAAAACCAGCGACCTGAAGTTTATTCCTCTGAAACAAAAGAACGTCGATACGGGAATGGGTTTGGAGAGGACGGCTTCGATAATGCAGGGCAAGTCGGGCATTTTTGAGACCGATCTGTTTTCTCCCATTATTGAAACGATTAAGAATTTATCGCTGGATAAGAATAAATTGTCCGAAAGAGCGGTTAGAATAATCGCTGACCACATCCGCGCCTCCACGTTTTTGGTCGCGGACGGAGTCGTGCCTTCCAACAAGGACCGCGGATATATTCTAAGGAGGCTGATTCGCCGGGCAGTGACCTTTGGAAAACTGGCCGGCATCGAAAGCGGCCTTTGCTCAAGCCTGGCTGAAGTGATCATTGCCAATTACGGCAACGCTTATCCGGAACTCAACGACAAGGAGCGGATCCTAGGCGAACTCACGCGCGAGGAATCCAAATTCAGATCAACTTTGGTTAAGGGGCTTAAGATCATCGAATCGAAAAAGGAAATAACCGGCAAAGAGGCTTTTGATCTTTTCCAGACTTATGGTTTCCCGCTGGAACTGACCGAGGAGCTCGCTCCAATTACCAACCGGGAAGAATTCAACGAAGAATTCAAGAAGCACCAGGATCTTTCCCGCACGGCTTCTGCCGGGCAGTTCAAGGGCGGGCTGGCGTCTCATTCCGATAAGGTCGTCAGGCTTCACACCGCGACTCATTTGCTGAATGCCGCGCTCAGAAAAGTTTTAGGCGAGCACGTTTACCAAAAAGGGAGTAATATTAATGAGGAGAGGGCCAGGTTCGACTTTACCCATGACAGCAAAATGACGGAAGCCGAGCTCACCCAGGCCCAAAACCTGGTCAACGACTGGATCTTGGCCGATTTGCCTGTGGAAAAACAGACCTATTCCGTGGAAGAGGCCAGAAAACTGGGGGCGATCGGGGTTTTTGGGGAAAAGTACGGCGAAAACGTTTTGGTTTACACCATTTCCGATCCGAAGAGCAACACGGTAGTTTCAAGAGAGTTTTGCGGCGGGCCGCACGTCACCCATACCGGAGCCATTGGAAAATTCAAAATAAACAAAGAAGAAGCTGTTTCAGCCGGGGTCAGAAGGATCAAAGCTTCGGTGGAATAATCTTTAACTTTAATTTCATGATCGATCTAGAAAAAGTATCAGGCTTGCCAATTTCCGTGGAGGACGGGGAGAACTACCATCTTAAGTTCCGCTCTCCTTTGGCTCAGGTAGTTCCCGGCATCCGCCACATCAAAGATATGAAGCCGGTCCTTATGGATCAGACCGCGTCTTCCAGCCGCTCGGAAATGTATTACATGTACCGCGGCGTGTCCTTTCCCGAGCACGCGGGCACGATCAAAAGCCATAATCTGCGCTACGACATTACGGTCATTCCTCCTGCAATGATCGGCCAGGAATTCAACAAGACTGTGGGGCATTATCATCCGGCCAAACAAGGCACGCCATTTGCGTATCCTGAAGTCTACGAGATTATCCACGGCCGAGCCATGTTCATTCTCCAGAAGGTCGACCAGGGATTAAGGCAGCTGGTCCGAGTGCTGTCGTTTGAGGCCAAAGCCGGCGACAAGGTCGTTTTTCCTCCGAATTACGGGCACGCCATGATGAACATCGGCAATGAGGTTTTGGTCACTGCTAACTGGGTGGCGGATGGTTTTGAAAGCTTATACGAACCCATCGCCCGTAAACACGGCATGGCCTATTATGTTGTTAAGGCCACGGAAAGTTTCGGCCGCAACCCTTACCATTTTATTCCGAACGCGCATTACCAAAACCATCCCGAGGTTGAGACTCTGGCACCGCGCAATTTGGAAGCCTTCAATATCATTCAGCCTAAGCCCATGTATTTTTTGGGCATCAGCAATCCCAAGAATCTCGAATTTCTGACCGATCCTGAAAAATACGCGGTCGAGTTGTCCTCGATTTCCTCCTAACTTTCTTAGCTTTAAAATTTGCGGCAATTTGTGTAAAATAAAAATATGGCAAAGATCTATAAGTTGGACAGAACCGAAGATTTAGCAACAGCGATAAAACGCATCAAGAACCTCCGCGACCGCGAGGCGGTCTTTGACGTTGAGGATGGGTCTCCAATCATCGCAAATTCCTCAAATCTGAAGCTTTTAAGGAAAACCGCGGAAGTACTGGGCAAGAAGATTCTCTTAAAAACGGACAACGAATTGGCCAAGGTCTTGGCGCTTAAGGCGGGGATGGGGCTTTACGGCAACCAAGAGGTTTCTTTGGCAAAGGCCTTAAACCCCAAAGGAAAAGCCAGTTTTTCCGATATAAACACTGATTCCAAACCAAAACCTGTCGTTGCGCCAAAACCGGCAGCTACTGCCAAACCCAAGGCTGCTTCAAGGGCTGAGATCGCAAAGTTCGAAGAGCCGATAATCCCCGAAGTCCCGATTTCAAAAATGGGCAAGGACAAGGACTATGAAGGTCTTACGCTGCCTGAACGGTCAGGGTTGAGGTCCTGGGCTTCGTCGTGGGTCGTTTGGTCTTTTGTTGCAGCTGTCGTGCTCCTGATCGGAGTCGTCGGACTGTTTACTTTGATTTTGCCCAAGGCTGACATTACTGTTTACGCCCGTTCCGAACCGATCACGAGAGACGTTGACGTCACGATCGACCAAACAGCCAAGGATTTGGACGCAGCCAAGCAGACTGTGCCCGGAGCCATGGTCACCAAGGAAGTTTCCGATACCCAGGCTTTTCAGACCACAGGCACGAGGCTCGTGGGCGAAAAGGCCAGCGGCACGGTTGTTCTATATAATTTTACAAAAAATACTCTGACCTTGAAGGCGTCAACCACCACTCTTCTTTATAACGGCAAAAAATATTTCTTTACCAAGGACGTTACGGGTTTAAGGCCGACCGGCACGATCGGCTCGGGAACCGAAGCCGAGACTGACAGAACGACCTTGATCGCTCCGATTCCAATTGTGGCTGAAAATCCCGGAGAAACCTACAATTTGACCGCCAACATGCGCTTCGAGGTCAAGAACGCGGCGTTGGGCGACAACAAAAACGTTTACGGCATGAACGAAGTGCCGATCGCCGGCGGGCGGGCGGACACGATCAAAGTCATGTCCCAGGCCGATTACGACCGGGCCGTGGCTTCTATGACCAGTGGCATGGACGATCTGGCGGCCAAAGAACTTGGCGCTGACCAGAAGATCCTTTCAGTCGCTTCCGGCAACGAGATCTATAAGACAGCGGACAAGAAGGTCGGAGACGAAGCCAACGAATTCAACATGACCATGATCGGCAAGGTCAAAGGTTTGTCCTACCGCGAATCAGATTTGAAAAAACTCATGATGGAGCAGATCAAATCCACGCTCTCGTCCGACAAGTATTTGCCGGAAGACGGCGAGCAGAAGGTTTCGGCCGCGGTTAAGAACCTGGACCTAAACGCCGGCCGGGCTACATTGACCGTTCATTTTGAAACGATCGTGGGCTACAAGGTTGAAAATTCCAACCTTGCCGAAGTTCTTGCCGGCAAAGACGCCTACCAGATAAAAGAAATCCTCTTGCAGAAGCCCGAGATCGACCGGGTCGATGTCAGCTTTTTCCCGGCTTTCGTCAAAAAAGCCCCGAGATTTAACCACAAGATCTTCGTTTCCACAAAATCGATCGAGGCGCTTTAAGGTGTTTGACAAGCAGTCGGTATTCTGTTAAAATCTTGAAGCAATTAACAAATACCCTTATTTCGTAGGGGTTTTATAATCCTATACCCACTGCAACTCAGGAATTTGGGAAGAATATCCCACAAAAAAATATCATTGAGCTGGAGGGTACGGTCATTGAAACTTTACCCAACGCTGTTTTTCGTGTCCAAATCGACTCGGGACAGATAATTTTGGCCCATATTGCAGGCAAACTTCGGGTAAACAAGATCAGGGTTTTGCCCGGGGACAAGGTCATAGTGGAGGTCACTCCTTATGATCTGACCAAGGGCCGGGTAATCCGACGCTTAAGATAATTTATTCTTATAGAAATTCTTTAAATCATGAAAGTCAGAGCCTCAGTCAAACCAATTTGCTCGAAGTGCAAGATCATCCGCAGGCGCGGCAGGATCTATATTACCTGCGAGAACCCGAAGCATAAGCAGCGCCAAGGATAACCTCAATAATTTTCAATTTTTAATCTTCAATTTTAAATTTGTATTATGGCCTTAATCCGCATATCCGGCGTCACACTGCCGCAGCAAAAAAGGATCGAAGCAGCTCTCCCGTATCTTTACGGCATTGGTTTCCCTTTGTCGAAAAAGATCCTGGCTGCCATCAAGGTTGACCCGAACAAGCGGACCTCGGAACTTACCGAAGCTGAAGTTGCCAAGATCAGGGACTTTATTGAAAAGAACTATACCATCGAAGGGACTTTAAGACAGCAGGTTTCGGGCAACATCAAGATCAAGAAAGAGATTGGCTGTTATCAGGGATTAAGGCACATCCGCGGCTTGCCGGTACGAGGCCAGCGCACCAAGACCAATTCCAGGACCCGCCACGGCAACGTCAGAAAGACCGCAGGCAGCGGCCGCAGAAAGTCCGCCGAAAAGACATAAAGAATTAATTTTATTTTGAATTTCAATTTTCTAGATTTTACCTTCTAATTCTATGGGTCAGCAGAAAGCCACCACAATTCAAGGAGACGACGTTAACAAGCCGGCAGCCGCACCTCGGACCAAGAAGTCCAAGGTCAGGTTTACCCGCGGCCGGATTTACGTTCAGTCCACCTACAACAACACCATCATCACGGTCACTGACCCGAGCGGAAACGTTATCGGCTGGGGAACAGCAGGTCGCACCGGTTTTAAAGGTTCGAAGAAATCCACTCCTTATGCCGCGCAGAAGACCATGGAAGACACGATGGCGAGGCTTAAAGATGTCGGCTTGGCTGAAGTGGACGTATTCATCAAGGGCATCGGCACCGGCCGCGAATCCGCGGTCCGCGCTCTGCAAGGCAGCGGCTTGTCCATTTTGTCGATTAAAGACCAGACTCCCATTCCGCACGGCGGCATTCGGCCGAAGAAGGCCCGCCGCGTCTAATCATCTAATCTTTTAATTTTCTAATCTGAAATGTCTCGATATACCGGACCCAAAATCAAGCTCTCCAGAAAATTCGGCACGGCGCTGACGCCTAAAGCCGAAAAGTATTTGGCGAGGCGCCCTTACAGGCCAGGCCAGCACGGGCAGAATCCGTCGCGTCTTTCTGAATTCGGAACGCAGCTTAAGGAAAAGCAAAAGGCCAAGGCGATTTACGGCATTATGGAGAAACAGTTTCGCGGCTATTATGCAAAGGCCAGCAAACAGACCGGAGTTACCGGCGAGGCTCTGCTTAAGCTTTTGGAACTCAGGCTTGATAACGTCATTTTCCGGCTCGGATTCGCTTTGACCAGGCCGCAGGCGCGCCAACTCGTCAACCACGCTTTTTTTGAGGTCAACGGCAAAAAGGTGAACATTCCGTCGTTCCAGCTGAAGGTTGGCGATGAGATCAAGCTCCGCGAAGTCAAAAAGAGCTCGCAATACATTAAGAACCTTCTGCCTACTCTGCAGAATCTTAAGACCGTCGAATGGCTCATGCTTAATACGCAGACCTTAAGCGGCAAAGTTCTTTCCGCTCCGAACAAGGAGCAAATCGATACAAATATAAACACTCAGCTCATCGTCGAACATTATTCACGCTAAGCATTTTATTAACGAAAAATATATGGAGCGCATTCCACTTCCGAATAAAATAACCTTTGATGACCTCGGTTCAAACAAATACCGAGTGGTCATGGAACCTTTGTACCCGGGTTACGGCGTGACGATCGGCAACAGCTTGAGGAGAATACTTTTGTCGTCCTTGCCGGGCGCGGCCGTGACCGCTCTTAAGATCAAGGGCGTTGATCACGAGTTCTCGACCATCCCGAATGTCAAGGAAGACATGATCGAGATCATTTTGAATATCAAACAGCTGCGGATGAAGGTTCATTCGAACGAGACCGTCAGGCTGGAACTTAAGGTCAAGGGCGAAAGAGAAGTGACTGCCGCCGATTTTAAGAAGAATTCCGAAGTTGAAATCGTCAATCCGGAACTGCACATCGCGACTTTGGACAACAAGTCCGCGGAACTCGACATGGAGATCATCGTCGGAACCGGGCGCGGATATGTGCCGGTCGAACAGCGCGAAAACGAAAAGCTCGAGATCGGGGTCATTGCCGTTGACGCCATTTATACTCCGGTCAAGGTCGTCAATTTTGAGATTACCAATGTCCGCGTAGGCCAGATCACGAACTACGATCAGCTGACGCTGACCATGGAGACCGACGGGACGACTTCGGGCAAGGATGCGATTGACGCCGCGGCCAGGATTTTGCTTGAACACTTCAGCCTTTTGACCAAGGACAACATGGCAGCCATGCAGGCTCCGGTTTTGGAAGAGGTCAAGGAAGAAGGACTCAAGACTCCGGAAGAGGATGACTTGAAATCGCTGGGGCTTTCGAACCGCTCCTACAACGCGCTCGTTAAGAACAACATTTCCAAAATTTCGCAGCTTACGACCTTAACCCACGAACAGCTTATCAATCTTGAAGGCTTGGGCGAAAAGTCAGTGGAAGAGATCGAGAGGCTGCTTACCGGCTATAACGGCTAATCACAAGGATCAATTGTTATGAGGCACTTGAAGAAAAAGAAGATCGGAAAGGGGAAGGACCAGAAGCGAAAGCTGCTTCGGTCTCTGGCTGCGTCCGCGATCGTTTACGAGAAGATCCAAACCACAGAAGCCCGGGCGAAATTGGCCAGGTCTTTGGTGGAGCGGCTCATCACCAAGGGGAAAAAGGATGATTTGCACAACAAGCGCCAGCTGTTTTCAGCCCTGCCTGACAATGCCGCGAGAAAAATCATTGAAGTCTTAGGGCCCCGCTACAAGGCCCGTTCCGGAGGCTACACCCGCATCGTTCGGATCGGAAAGTTCAAAGACGGCATGCCCAAGGTCCAGTTGGAACTCGTTCAATAAATTTATGAAGACATTTTTACCGAAAACCAAGGAGATCAAGCGCACCTGGTATCATATCGACGCCGGAAAATATACTTTCGGGCGGCTTTGCACCAGAGTGGCTTCCGTTCTTCGCGGCAAGCACAAGGCGACCTTCACTCCGCACATGGACGTCGGGGATTTTGTGGTCGTAACCAACGCGGAAAAAGTCAGGTTCACCGGGCGAAAGCTTGAGCAGAAAAAGTATTACCACTATTCAGGATATCCGGGCGGTGTGAGATCGAAGAAGCTCTCGGAGCTCGTGCTCAAGAATCCTGAGCGGCTCATCCGCGATTCGGTTTTTCATATGCTCGATGACAATCGTTTGCGCAAGTTTATTTTAAGAAGGCTTAAGGTCGTTACCGGCACAAAGCATGAGTTTCCGGTAGAAAAGGAGATCGAATAATGCCAACTACTCCCAAAAAAGCTCCGGCTCCGCGCAAGCCGCACGCAGCCAAGCCTGCAGCGGCTCGCAAGCCTAAGGCCAAGAAGGAAACCGTAAAGCCGGTTGCCGCACCAGAGGAAATCAAGGAGTCTACGGCCGAGCCGATAAAGCCTGCCGTTGCAAAGCACGTCGGCAAGACCAGTACCGGGAATTTTTACGCTGTCGGCAAGCGCAAGAATGCGGTTGCCCAGGCAATACTCACTTCGGGCAACGGGACGATCACGGTCAATGAATTGCCTATCCAGTCATACTTTATGACCCCTTCCCTTCAGCACATCGTTTTTCAGCCCTTGGTT
>JBLMZH010000026.1:0-12628 GCA_050258715.1 Acidobacteriaceae bacterium | reverse complement strand
CAGGAGCATTATGAAGTCGCCGGCGGCGTGCAAAAAGTTTTGCAGAAATACAAAGACCTGCAGGACATTATCGCCATTTTGGGCATTGAAGAACTTTCCGACGAAGACCGCCTGACGGTTTCCAGAGCCAGAAAAATTCAGAAGTTTTTGTCGCAGCCGTTTTTCGTGGCTGAAACCTTCACCGGGCGCCCGGGCAAATATGTTCCCTTGACCGAGACCATCCGCAGCTTCAAGGAAATTCTCGAAGGCAAACACGACAACAAGAGTGAAGCTTCGTTCTACATGCAGGGAAGCATTGACGATGTCAAATAACAAATGATTTCATTCACCATCACAACTCCGGAGAGGACTTTGGTCGACGAACAAGTCGATTCGATTTCGCTGCCGACGCAAATGGGCGAGATCACTGTCCTTGAAAATCACATTCCGCTGGTGGCGAACCTCGTCCCGGGAGAGATTGTTTATCGGAAAGGCGGCGAGAGCAAGTATTTTGCCGTCTCGGGCGGCTTTATCGAAATCAACAAGGACAACCGCGTTGTCATACTCGCTGACACGGCCGAGTTCGGCCACGAGATTGATATCGACCGGGCTATGAAAGCCAGGGAAGAAGCCAAAAAAATGATGCAGGAATCTTACCATGACGAGACTGCCTTTGCAGAGGCATCAGCCGCGATGGAAAAAAGCCTGGCCCGCATCAAAGTCGCCAAAAAACATCATACCCACACCAGCCACAACCTTGAATCCGGAACGCTGTCCGATTGACCCGTTGCTTTCAACCTGGCCCGCCTAAGCGCGGGCTGTTTGTTTGACCAATATATTTTGCTTTGCGCCTAAGGTAAAAATCAATTAAAATCACGTTGAGGAATTAATTCTGTCTTTATGTCACACAATGCTCAAGCAATCGTCGTTTCCTGCATAGATTTCAGGTTCAGGAAAGCGCTCCAAAAATTCTTCGAAGAACAGCTTAACATCTATTCGGTGGACCACAAAGCCGATGCCGGCGGGGCCAAAATGATCGTTGAAGAAGGGCCGGTCAGGGATTGGATCTTAAAAAACATCGAAATTTCTGTGGAGCTTCACCACGTCAACCAGATAATTTTGATCAACCACGAGGATTGCGGGGCGTACGGCGGCTCCGCTAAGTTCGCTTCTCACGACGAAGAGATCAAATTTCAGGAGCTCCAGCTAAGGCATGCGGTCTCAGTGGTCAGGGCAAAATATCCGAGCAAGCAGGTGGAAGCATATCTTGCGGTCTTCGATAAGAATCACGAACAAAATATCGTCTTTAAGAAAATTGCATAATTTCAGTGGACATCGAACTGCCAAAGAACAACAGCCTCCTTGCCCAGGGCAAAAGGCTGGTCAGAATATTTTCTGATAACGGTTACCAGGCGTTTTGGGTGGGCGGTTCGGTCCGCGATTTGATTTTGGGGCGAGCAATAGACAATCTGGACATCGCAACTTCGGCCTTGCCGGGCGAGGTCGAAAAACTGCTTCGCAAAAACGGGATTAAGTTCAAACCGGTTGGCAAGCGGTTTGGTACAATACTCGCAATAATCGAGCAAAAACCGGTCGAGATCACGACCTTTCGGGCTGAATCGCGCTACTCGGACAGGAGGCATCCCGATAACGTCAAATTTATTGACGACCCCAAGACCGACGCCAAGCGCCGCGATTTCACAATCAACGCGCTTTACTTTGACCCGCTGACGGGAAAACTGACCGACTACTTCAACGGACTTAAGGACCTTAAACAGGGCCTTTTAAGATTCGTGGGAAAACCTGCTGACCGGATAGACGAGGACGCCTTACGCATGCTGCGCGCGGCCCGCTTCGCCTCAGTATTAAAATTTAAGATCGAAAAGAATTCCTTTGCCGCGATCAAAATCAGGGCAAAATATCTGCAGGGGATCGCGGGGGAGCGGATCAAAGCCGAGCTGGACAAGATGCTTTTGGACCAAAACCGGGTGGAAGGAATCCGCATTCTGGACAGAATCGGATTGCTCAAATTTTTGGTTCCTGAACTGATCAACGCCAAAAAAACCTTCCACGGTTCGAAACACTATCATCTTGAAGGAAGCGTCTTCGAGCACACCCTGCTTTTCATTTCGCAAGTTAACAGCTTGGACGCGATTTATACCGGACTTTTTCACGACCTCGGTAAAACAAAAATCGAAAAAGTCATGGAACGCAAAGGGGAAATGGTCAACTTTTTTTCCGGGCACCAGCAGGTTTCGAAAGAAATGTTTGACAGGTTTGCCCAGCGTCTGAAATTTTCAAGTTCATCAAAGGAACTGATCGGCTGGCTCATATTAAATCACGATGTCCGGGTGAAGTTTCGCGATATGACATTTTCCAAACAGCTGGCATACCTTTTGGATCCGCGATTTAAATTGCTGGCGGAAATTTGGTACGTTGATTCCAAATCGAATTTGCGGACTGACGAGATCGGCGGCAAGCCACAGCCTGGTTTGGGACAGGTGGCGATTGATTCGCTTAAGATGCTAAAGAAACTGGAAACTCTCAAACCGCTGACGGACAAGCTGGCCAATGGCCAGACCATAATGAACCTTGCGAAGATCGGGCCGGGACCCGAAGTCAAAGCTTTGATCCTGGATGTAATCGAGCAAATTTACCACGGAACTGTTACGGACGAAAAAACACTCAAGGAATATCTGCAAAAAATGAAATAAGAAGGCCTTTTCGGTTTCTGACTTTCGTGGTATACTTTTTTATGCCCGTCTGGACGGGTTTAGCAGGATTTCGGTTTCGAGGTGACATAAGGAATCCAAACCTGTTTTTTGTTAATTGACTCGGCGCGGGGTAGAGAAATTGGTATCTCGCAAGGCTCATAACCTTGAGATTGTGGGTTCAAATCCCACCCCCGCAACCAATAAATTGTCAGGATTTGAACGGGCAGAAGCGAAACAAGCCCGAAGGGCGCGGTTGAGCGTCGACGAACATCCAGCGGATGTTCGGCGCTGCCCTGGACTTCAAATCCCACCCGCGCAACCAGGAAATAAACCAGCTCGGCATTTGCCCAACTTCACCTAATAGCTTAAGCTAGTTATTACGCTGCGTAGGACAAATACCTCGCTGATTGAAAAAGAATGAAATTCTAAAGCGAGGGATATTTGCAGAATTAGCCCTCGGAGCCCCGCGTCGAGCGGGGCGAGAGTTGCAGGTTGCTTCCGCCTTCGGCGGAAGACAACCGGTAATTCTGCAAATATCCCGAGCGCTTGGCAGGGTAGCTCAGTGGTAGAGCAGCGGACTCATAAGCCGTTGGTCGTGGGTTCAAATCCCACCCCTGCTACCAGGAGAAAAACCAGCTCGGTATTTGTCCCACTCCGCCTAATAGCTTAAGCTTGTTATTACGCTGCGTAGGACAAATACCTCGCTGATGAAAAAAGAATGAAATTCTAAAGTGAGGGTTTTGGGTGAAAATTACGTCTCGCAGATCGCTCAAGGCGATCGAGAGTGAGCTGCATTCGGCAGCGCCGAATGACAGCGTTAATTTTCACCCAAAACCCGAGCCCGAGCTCGCTTGGTGTAGCCCGGTTAACACGTCTCCCTGTCACGGAGAAGACCACGGGTTCAAATCCCGTAGCGAGCGCCAAAAATAAGAACACTATATTTGCATAGTGTTTTTATTTTGCCGTGGGCAAAAAAATTTTGCAATTAGAAAAGGCAACCCCTTTGCAGAGATTGCCTTTCTTTTTGTTGTGGCGAAGTGGCGGAGGAAGCAGTCGTCAGCGCACGACCATGGTTCCGTAATGCCGGTTGATCTTGTGCCCGTCCTCGGCGACCGTGACAGATCCGCCCGGTGCCCTGACCCCAGCCTTCCTCGCTCCGGTCGTCGCAACTGTCCGCTTGAACTTGGCCAGTTCGTCCTCGGCCTTGATCGCCCGCTCCTCCTGGGCCTTGATGTCGTCCGCCTGAACCCTGTTCTTCTGCGTAAGCTCGGCGATCTGGCTCTCAAGGCTTGCGACCTTCGCTTCCAGCTGGCGTTCAGCCAGGGTCTTCACGTCCGCGGTCAGAGCTGACTTCTGAACGACCGCGCCCGTCGACTCCTTGCTGAGCCAGGGACGAACAACCGCGAAATACAAGAAGACGATGGCGATCAGACTGACCGCTCCGACAACGAGATTCCGGCGCTGCCTTGTGGTCACTTCACTCCTCCTTGTTCCTGTTTCTGACCACAAAGTATAACCCAATGGAGATCAAAATGCAATGGTTCATATTCCCGGCCTTATCTGGTATAATTAATCCATGAATCAAGCCACAACCGCAATTTTAGCAGTACTCGTCATCGGTTTTGCCGCAATCCTTTATTTGATGCTTAAAAAACCCAGGCAGTCCGAGAACAGCGAAGCCATGAAGGTCATGATGGAATGGATGAAAGACATGAAGCAGAGCACGGAAACGACCCGCGACAGCATGCAAAAGAACATCCATGACGCAAATCGGGTGGTCAATGAGCGTCTCGACAACGCCGCCCGTGAAGTGGCGCGTCTTTCCAAAGAGCTTGGAGGCGTCACCCAGATCGGACCGGACATAAGGAAACTGACTGAAACCCTGACCTCGCCAAAACTTCGCGGCAATTTCGGTGAAGAGATCCTGGAAAACCTTTTGACCGATATTTTTCCCAAGGAATTTTGCCGGTTTCAGCACAGGTTCAAGAACGGCGAAGTGGTCGATGCCGCGATCTTGGTCGGGGACCTTTTGCTTCCGATCGACAGCAAGTTCAGCATGGAAAACTACCGGCTGTTCAAGGAGGCCAAAACCGACGAGTCCTCGGAACCTCTAAAAAAGGCGTTCATCAAAGACGTCAAAAAAAGGATCGACGAGATCCATAAAAAATATATTCTTCCGCAGGAAGGAACGTTTGACTATGCCTTGATGTTCATTCCGAGCGAGGGCGTTTATATGGAAGTCGCGGGAGATGCCGACACCTCGGTTTATGCCCGCTCCAAAAAGGTCATAATTGTCGGGCCGAACACGATTAATGTCACGCTAAGAGCTTTTCTCGTCTCGCTTCGCGGCCAGCAGATCGGCAAGGCCGCTCATCAAGTCCTGGCCATGATCAACGGCATCAAACAGGAAAGCGAAAAATTTACTAAGGTTCTCGACACTTTGGCCAATCACGTCAAGAACACCAACAACACCATGGGCACAGCCATCGACAGTTTTGGTAAGCTCAAGGGGCAGATTTCAAATGCGGCGAACCTTCAGCTGACCGAAGAAGACACGGTTGCCGAACTTGCGGCTCAGTCAAAGCCGGAAAAACTTTTATAAATTAACAAAAATTTTTAAATACATGTCAAAATTAGCAGAACAAAGAGTCGGACTTTTCATAGACGTTCAGAATCTTTACTACACAGCGCGCAATGTCTATAACGCGCGGGTCAATTTTTCAGCCATACTGAAGGATGCGGTCGGGGAGAGGCCACTAGTTAGGGCCATTGCCTACGGGATCAGGGCCCAGATGCCGGAAGAGCAAACGTTTTTCGACGCCTTAAAAAAAGCGGGGCTCGAAGTCAAACTTAAGGATCTTCAAACTTATTACGGGGGGACAAAAAAAGGCGACTGGGATGTCGGAATTGTCATGGATATTATCAAGCTTTCCCCTAAGCTCGATGCGATTGTTTTGGCCTCAGGCGACGGCGATTATATTCCCTTGCTTGAATACCTCCAAATTCTGGGGCAAAGAGTCGAGCTTTTGTCCTTCGGTAAAAGCACTTCTTCAAAAATGCGCGAGATAGTGGATTATCATTTGGACCTTGATACTAATCCCAGAAAATATTTGATGCCGATCAGAAAAGGTTTGCTGCACAAAAACGGCACTGCTTAAGATCCTCGAATGTTCCAGTAGCTCAATTGGACCCAGCCCCGCTTCGAGAAGAAGTGGGGTTGAGCGTCGGTCTCCTCACCCCGCACTTAACCTAAATTTTTGCTCCCATAGCTCAATGGATAGAGCGCAGGCCTCCGAAGCTTGAAATAGAGGTTCGACTCCTCTTGGGAGCACCACAAATTTCACAAAGTGCGGGGCAGGTCTGAAGGGCGTTCGACTCGCGCCGGGAAACCCATAAATATCAAATCGGATGCTTGTTTACGAACTGAACGAAAGGATCGTTTCTGACCTTCGCCATCTAAGAAATCTGATGGCGTTTTTGCCGGGTACTGACGAATATGCCAAACCAGCCGAGGATTTGTTTTCGCTAAAAAATTCAGCCGAAAGCCTGGCCTCAGAATCAGGGGCTGAATTTGCAGGTCAAAAAGAAGCCGATTCGATTCTTGAGAAATTGCTGTCGATTGAAAAGTTAATTTTTTCACATGTTGAATTTAAGCCCCACTCTACAATCAGTTCGGTTACTTCCCTGAATGAATATCTTTCCTCATATCCATTGCAGTTCGCAGTCCGATCAGGCGACATCGCCCGTATAGTTTCTCTGGCTTGGACAATCCACAAAAAACGCGTGGAAACCGGCGGGATCAGGGGATCAGAACCGATCCAGGTTATTTGCCTGGGGAATGGCGCTTTGGCATTAAGCGAATTGATTTTAAAAATTGCAAAAGACAGCCGGCTTAACTTTAATTGTTCAAACGATTTGACCAAACTCGAAGAAAGGCACAAAAATAACCCTTTTATTTTAGGATTGGTTGAAAAACAACGGCAGTTATCCAAAGAAACGAATGGCCAGCATCAGCAGGAGCTGACAGAATCCATTGAACAAGCTCTGGCTCAAGAAAAATGCGACTTTGACCTCATTGTTGACTCTTGGATGGAGCCGGGAACAGACCAAACTCCCTTTATCAGACAAGCCAATGCCGGCGGCATCATCCACATTTTGGAGCGTTTTGGAGCGACTGGAATTCGGACCGACGCCCCGTTTGCCGAAAAACGAAAATCTGCTTTGCATGAGGACAGTTATGAACCGGGTTCGTCTTACCGATCAATAGCCGGCTGGATCAGTCATTCGACAGCTCAGCTTCAGGATATGGTGCACACCCAGCCTGACGACTTTTTGGACAGCCACAACGATTGGAACCCGCCCTTAAGCAACGCATTCTTGGTTCAAATTCGAAAAGACCTGAACCTCGACGCTGCCAGCCTCGAGGCGAATAAACAAGGCATTACCTATACTGAGTATCCCTGGGAAGCCGAGCTGGAACAAAAAGGGGGGCCGATTTGTCCGGTGATTCCGCTTTCTGATTTTCGGGGAAAAATCAATTACTTTTTACCGTTCGAAAACCTGTTTCTGAAACTGAAAAAACGCTGAACCTCAGCGTTTTTTTGTTGATCCAAACGAAAGATCTATTGGTTGACTTAGAAAGTGCAAGTGGTACAATATCCCTACCTCAAAGGGGCCGGTTTGGGAAGTGCTTGAAGGTTAGGATCCCAAATGTTTCCTAACCGCCGGGCACTTTCAGCCGCACACCCTTCTGAAGCTTAACCAATACAACCTTGCGCGGAATGGAGAACCACTACTCCCGCATTGCCTTGGGCAAGGGGGCTGCCTCAGGCGAAGCGTTCGTGCTTCCGCAAAAGGAGAAAGCAACAAGGACGGTTTTTAGAGGGGCTCAACTCTGAAGATTCGTCCGACAAGTGGGATGTTGCTCAGTCCAAGCTTCAGCAAATCAGTCACACTCCGGACTGTGAGCGAGGTCGAGGAGTACCGCTGGGAGGGCGCATTATGCCCGTTTTCAAGCCTTGATCCGTCAGGTTCGAGCGCATTGGCCGCAAGCCATTGCTGTTTGCCGGACGCGGTCGGCTTGGAATGCATAAACGCGCTCTCCCAGTCGGTTCGGACAAGGAGGAAACTCTCGCAAAAGGCCAGCCTTTTGCTTAAAGCCAGCCAGAAACTTGAAGAAGTTCCGGCTGGCTTCTTCTATTTATGCAATTTGATATAATCAGTTCATGGCTGTTGAAACTCTGCAAAAATCAAAGATCCTGGAAGGGCTAAATCATGAGCAGGAACAAGCCGTCACTCACTGCGACGGCCCGCTTTTGATTATCGCCGGCGCGGGCACTGGCAAAACTACGGTTTTAACAAGAAGGATCGCCTGGCTCATTGGAAACCAACTGGCTCAGCCGAAAGAAATTTTGGCTTTGACTTTCACGGAAAAAGCAGCAGCTGAAATGCTGGACCGCGTCGACCAGCTCATGCCACTAGGCTACGAGCAGATGGATATTTCCACCTTTCATTCGTTCGCCCAAAGGATCCTGACTGACCACGCCATTGAGATCGGTCTCCCGGGCGATTTTAAGATCATTACGGACATCAAGGCTTGGCTCATGCTCAAACAGCATTTGTCCGACCTTGAATTGAACTATTACCGGCCGTTAGGTAATCCCAATAAATTTCTGCACGCTTTGCTTAAGCACTTCGGCAAGGCCAAGGGCGAGCGCATTACACCTTCCCAGTATTTGGAGTTCGCCCAGGGGTTAAGCCTCAATTTCGATCAAACGCAAAAGGTCAAAGGCAAGCGAAAAAAGAAAGAAGAAATCGCGGGCGTTGAAGAGCAGGAAGCCCAAAGAATTATGGAGGTCGCTTCGGCTTACCACCATTATCAGAAGCTGCTCTTAGACCAAGGGTTCCTCGATTTCGGCGACCTTATCAACTACTCCATCAGCCTGTTTAAAACCAGGCCGAAACTTTTGGAACTTTACCGCAAAAAATACAAATATATTTTAATCGACGAATTTCAGGACACAGACCTTTCGCAGTACGAACTGGTGCGCCTGCTTGCTGAACCAACAAACAACATTACCGTAGTCGGCGACGATGATCAGTCGATTTACAAATTCAGGGGCGCTTCCATTTCCAACATTCTCAAGTTCAAGGAGGATTATCCGAAGGCCGAACAGGTTGCCTTGGTTAAAAACTACCGCTCAAGCCAGGCGATCTTAAACCTGTCCTATGATTTCATTCAATTGAACAACCCGGAAAGGCTTGAAAGCCGGCTTAAAATTTCTAAGAAGCTTCAGGCGCTGGCTCCTGAGAATGGTGAAATTGAAGTCTTGCACGGGACAACAGTGATGGAAGAGGCCAAATTGGTGGCGGACAAGATCACGTCGCTCATGCTCTCCCAAAAACTGAACTTCAACGATTTTGCAATTCTAGTCAGAGCCAATGACCACGCTGAACCATTCCTGTCGCAGCTTTCCAAGCGCGGGATCCCGTATATGTTCGTGGCCAACAGGGGACTGTACCGCAAGCCGTTCGTGCTCGACCTCCTAGCCTATTTCAATTTGCTGGATAATTATCACGAAAGCGAAAATTTGTTCCGCGTTTTAAATTTGTCCTTATTCAAAATTTCTGACGCCGACCTGATCAATCTTTCGCACGCGGCAAAAAGGCTCAGCCTTTCGCTTTATGAATCCATCAAAGAGATTCCGCGCTCAACCAAGGTCAGTCAGGAAAGCGAGGCGAAAATTAAAGAGTTATTGAGACTGCTCGAAAACCACACAAATCTGGCCCGCAACAATCCCGTATCAGAAGTCCTGATAAAAGTGATCAATGATCTTAAAATCACCGAGGCATTAACTGACGACACCCTGGCTTGCCAGGAGAACCGTTCGCTGCTGGAACAGCTCTACAAAAAAACTCTGAATTACGAGAACGACAACGCGGACAAAAGCCTGAAAGGATTTTTAACCCTGCTTAAGCTTGAACAGGAAGCCGGAGACACGGGAGATTTGGCCTTTGATCCGGACAGTGGGCCGGAGGCGGTCAAAATCATGACCGTCCACTCGGCCAAAGGATTGGAATTTTCCTGCGTGTTCGTGGTCAACCTGGTTGATCAGCGGTTCCCTTCTCGGGAACGGAAAGAACAAATCGAAATTCCTGTGCAGCTGGTCCAAGAAATATTGTCCGAAGGGGACGTGCACCTCATGGAAGAACGGCGACTGTTCTACGTGGCGCTGACCAGAGCCAAGCGATACCTGTACTTGACTTGGGCGTCGGACTACGGCGGATTGACCATGAAAAAGCCGTCCCAGTTTTTGATCGAAAGCCGATTGATCGAAAAACCCGCTCCAGTCAAAGCTTCGGGCAAAGTTTTTTTTGAAAAGCCGGCAACACTGCCCTTGCCCGAAACCGATTCCTACAAACTGCCTTTGCCGGACGCCTTTGATTTTTCCCAGATTTCCACCTTCCTTAAATGCCCGCTTGAGTACAAATACAAGTATATCTACAAGCTGCCCATGCCCGGGAGCGCGCCGTTTTCTTTCGGTTCGACTATGCATCAGACCCTTAAAAAGTTCATGCAGAGCGTCAAACAGCTGAACAACGCCCAAGCAAGCGATCTATTCGGCAACAAGCAGACGACCACGGTCGTGCCCCCCAAAGACCAGCTTCTAAAATTTTACGCCGAATCCTGGATCGAGGATTGGTATCCTGACAAAATCAACAAGGAAAATTACCGAAAAGAAGGCGCGCGGCAGCTGGCGGCGTTTTACGATTATTATTGCGCAAATCCTCTGGTGCCAAAATATTTGGAACAACCCTTTCAGCTCAGGATCGGCGATTATAAATTCAAAGGCCGGATCGACAGGGCTGACTTGAATGCGGACCAGACCATCACCATCATTGACTACAAGACCGGCGAGCCGAGAACCAAGCTTGAGAAGGTCGACAAGGACCAGCTCCTTATCTATCAATGGGCTGCCATGGAAACCATGAAAGAAAAGGTCAAAGAGCTCCGTTACGTTTACCTTAAGGACATCGGGCAACAGCTTCCTTTTTTGGGCAGCGACGAGGAACTTAAAGCTCTCAAAGAACGGATTTTAGCCACGATCCAGGAGATTGTCGCAGCTGTTTCAGCCAATGATTTCCTAAAACGCGACCAAAGAGTGTCTCACGACTGCCAATTCCGCCATTTTGAGCAAAAATAACCGGCAAAATAATTGAGTTTTTCGGCATTTTTTGGTATAATACTATCAAGATAAATCATCAAATTTGGCCAAGAAAATCAAGGTAATTATCGCATTTTTAGCCCTATTATCAGCCCTGTCATTGGGGTTCTTGATTTGGATGGTTGCAAAATCCGACCCAAACGAGAATCCATGGCTTAATCTGTCGATTTTTTACGCCGCGGTTCTGTGTCTAAGCATAGGGCTGCTCACAATCGCGGGATTTTTTGTCAGACAAAAATTGGGTGTCCGGGAATTCGCCGCAGTACATCTTAAAACTGCAGCCAGACAGTCGGCGCTGGCAGGAATCCTGATCGTCTGCTCGCTCATTCTTCAGTCATTCAGGCTGTTCAGCTGGCTGAATTCATTAATTCTGCTTTTAGCCTTAATCAGTTTAGAATTTTATTTCTTGTTCAATGAACGAAAACATCTCTCAAATTAGGCACAAGCTCCTCGAGGAGATAGAAGCCGCGATCGACAAGACCCAATTGTCTGAAATAGACAACCGGTATTTCGGGCGGCAGCAGGGGAAGCTAACCCATATTTTGCGCGGGCTTAAAAATTTACCGGAAGACGAGCGGAGAAAAATCGGCATCGAAGCCAACCGCCTCAAGCAGGAGGCGACGGAACTGATCGAAAGAAAATCTTTGGCCATCAAATCAAGTTCCGGCAAGTTCGTGGACCTGACGGCTTACCCAGAAGGCCTTGAGATCGGACACCTTCACCCAATAACTCTGATTCGCCGCGACATCGAAAACGTTTTCCGCCGCCTGGGTTTTGCCACGGTAAAAGGACCGGAAGTCGAAACCGATTATTACAACTTCGAAAGCCTGAACATGCCGGCCGAACATCCGGCCCGCGACATGTGGGACACTTTTTACGTCAAAGATTCCGTCTCGGCCGGCAAGGGCAAGCCTTTGCTGCGTACGCACATCAGCCCGGTGCAAAGCCGGATTATGGAAAAGCACAAACCGCCGTTTGCCGTAATTTCCTCAGGCCGCGTTTTCAGGCACGAATCCACCGATGCCCGCCATGAACACACCTACGATTACACCGAAGGCTTGCTCGTCTCAAAAGACGCGAATTTGGCCCAGCTGAAATGGGTTTTAAACTATCTGTTCGTCACGCTGTTCGGCGAAAAGGTCAAGATCAAGTTTCGCCCGTCGTATTTTCCCTTCACCGAACCGAGCTTGGAACTCTTGATGGCTTGCATCTTCTGCAATGCCAAAGGCTGCAGCGTCTGCCACACCGGCTGGCTTGAGATGCTGGGGGCAGGCATGGTTCATCCGACGGTGTTTGACTACGCCAAATACCCCAAGGGCAAATATTCTGGCTTCGCCTTCGGCATCGGGATATCGCGGGTAGCGATGCTCAAATACAACATCCCGGACATCCGCTATCTTTATCAAAACGATTTAAGATTAATAAAACAATTTTAAACAAAATATGGAAAACACAAATTTCTCCGAGAAAGACGAAGCCGAACAATTGCCACCCTTTGATGCGGCGTACCAGGTCATGCCGGGCGGAAACGGCAATGTTCAATCTTCAGAGCCGGAAAGTGCAGTCCCCGAGAATCCTCTCCCAGTCGACCACGGGAGCGGCAATCCGTTCAGATCAAAGATCGCCTTGGTCATTATCGGCATCCTCGTGCTTTTAGCACTCGGCGCCGCCGCCTATTTCCTCATCGGGTCCAATCCGAAGGAAGAAGCC
>JBLMZH010000025.1:0-28469 GCA_050258715.1 Acidobacteriaceae bacterium | reverse complement strand
GCCGCGGGTCTTTGTCCTTCCGGCCTCGGTCTTGGTTCTTCGCGTCTCTGTTCGGGCTGCGGCTTGTATGCAAATCGAAAATTCTCTTCCGCATCCTGCTCGTTGACCGTGCCGCTTTCCGCCCGGGCCAAGTCCTGGTAGAATTCCGCGCCCAGCCATTTCGTGATTTTTTGTTCAACGACATCGCGCGGCGTGCCATAACGCTCGCGGGAAACATTGATGACCTTTTGCTCGTTTCCAGTGGGCGCTCCGATGGGCGGCAAAGTCATGGCCGAAAACGGATGAGACGAAACGCCGTTGATCAAAAGCTTCAAATATATCTGGTGCTTAGTGAGGTTAACCAAATCGTTCATCATGTAAGTAGGCTCAAATTCTTTTTCCAAAAATTCGGCGTCGTCGGCCCCCACCCTGAAGGCAATGATCGTGCCGACGTTGCCGAAAATAGCATCCCTAACCACGGTATTGCGGTCGGTCACAAGCTGGCCGATGTACTGGTGAGCGACGATCAGATTAAGCCGATATTTTCTTGCTTCGGACAGAATGTTGGCGAAAGAAACCGTGGCAAAATTCTGGAACTCGTCGACATAAAGATAAAAGTCTTTGCGCTCTTCTTCTTTGATGTCCACGCGGCTCATGGCCGCCAGCTGCAGTTTGGTGATGATCATGGCCCCCAAAAGAGCGGAGCTGTCTTCGCCGATGCGGCCTTTGGACAAATTGAGGATCAGAATTTTCTTATTATCCATGATATCGCGCAGATCAATGGTGCTTTTGGTCTGGCCGACGATGTTGCGGATTATTGCTGACGACAAAAATTGGCCGACCTTGTTCTGGATCGGCGAAATGGCCTCTGTCCGAAACTTCTCGTTATAGTTGGCGAACTCATCCACCCAAAAAGTTTTGACCACGGGATCCTTGATGTTGTCCACGATCTTTTTTCGGAAAGATTTATTGACCAGCATGCGGGCGATCCCGAGCATGGTGTTGCCGGGCGAATCCAAAAGCGCCAGGATGGTGTTCATGAGAATGTATTCCATTCTCGGGCTCCAAACCCCGGCCCAGATCTTGGTAAACACGCCCATAAGACCCGAGGCCACCAGGTGCTTGTATTTTTCATCCACGGACTCAAGAGGATTGAAGGCAATGGGAAATTCCGTGTCAGCCGGATTAAAGTAGATGACGTCGTTGATGCGGTTTGAGGGCACAAAGTCCAGAATCTTTTCCGCGCTGTCGCCGTGAGGATCAACGAAACAAACGCCTTCGCCGTTGGCGATGTCCTGGATGACCATGTTCTCGAACATGGTCGTTTTTCCCATGCCGGTCTTTCCAATGACATAGACATGCTTGCGCCTGTCCTCGCGCTTGATGCCGAAAACCGCATCCCGATTCCGGAAATTGGTCTTGGCAAATACGTTGATATCGTTATCGTCGTTCATTGATCTTTCAATAATTTACATATTTTCAACTATCGGCAGGTCAGAAGGCGGCGCGCTCTTCACCGTGACTACGCGCTCAAGCTGCGAGACTCGGACATTCGGCGATTGCGGGAAATGGAACAGAGTCGCGACCTCCTCGGTGTTCAAAATCGTTTTGCCCGAGCCTTTATAATGGTCGCGGTCCTTGAATGCGGTCAAAAATTTCCGCTTTCTTACGAGCTTCTGATGGTCCCGAAGCGGTTTTTCCAAAGATTCAAAATATTTAAATCCCGAATCGGTCCAGGTTCTCTTCAGGTCCGGCTTCAGTCCGTTGACTGCCGGATTGTCAAAGTTGCGGTAGCCGCCGATGATCTGGGGAACGCGCAGCCCTTTGTTGAACTTGTCCTTGGGGGCGAGGTAGAAAAGCCTTAACTTGATTTCATAACTGATCTTTGCGAGCTGCCCCTCAACCGCGCTGATAACATCCTTCTGCCCTTCGCTTAAGTACTGGATCTTGCTGGGCTGCTCTTCCTTTTCTCTGACCGGTTTGGCTGGAGCGGCTTCCCCTCCTCCGGGCAAAACGATATTGGCCAGCCCGCTGATCAGCTGCAGCGGCAAATCAAACATAAAATCCATGGCGCCTTTTTTCCTTTTCGGAGCCGGATTTCCGCGCAATTTTTCCAAGATCTTTTCAGTCGCTTTTTTCCAGCTTTCGTCGACGGGCTTGACCACCATCTGGCTGACCAAAAGCTCGTAAGGCTGGATGTTGCTCATGACCTCGAGCACGCCCGCCAAAGGATCAATGATGGTCTTTTGCTGGGTATGTTCGAATGACGGATAAGTCTTTATCGGATAACAGCTTTCAGTGCCATCCTTGCGCTTGTTCATTTGCGTGCCCCAAAAATCGAACTCCGCGGTTTCCGGATCGTAAATTCGGGGCAAATGTTTGAGATAATCCTCGACCTCGTAAATCTCAGCCTTGGGATATTGAGCGAAGACCGCGCTTTCGAACAAATCGCGGTAGCGATCGACCATCTTGAAAATGAACGATACCCGCCCACCCAGGCTGACTATTTCGCAGCTGACCGTGGTCACAAACTTGCCATTGAAGCGCTCGCCCCAGGTATAACCCGTGTGAATGGCGTGAAGCGCCGCGATTATCTGCTCCATAGCCAGAGGCGAACGCTCGTTGAGCTCGTCGATCCTGACCTCAAGAAAAATCCATTTTAAAGTGGCGCCGTAGCGCGCCTGGGCCCCCGCAATCCGAAGCTTATACCAGACCCATATACCGACCCATAAAAACAAAAGCCAGCCGAATGACTTGACCAGCGCGAAAACGAAGATCAGTTGGAATATTTCGAGAATGTATTGCATCCGCTTTTAGGCTTGAGCGACCAGAGTGTATTTGTCTTTGCCTACTTTTAAGAAATACTTTTTGTTGGAGAGCCCCACGAGGATCGTGTTTCTCTTGACGAGGCGCCTTTTTAGAACTTCTTCGATGATTTCATCGCGGGAAAGAGGATGTCCGGAAGAAACCAGAATGTCCTTGATGACATCGGCCACGACCCCTTTTTTGTAGCCCCATTCGGTCAGCGCATAAATGCCGCGGCCGATGAGGACAAAACGGCTGTCCTTGATCAGTTCGTTATGAACGGTCTCCTGGTAGGCAGTCCGGTCGTCGAATTTTCGCTCATTAATGAGTTTGGTGATTTGGGAATAATGTTCGGGTTTGCCGTGATGCTTGAGCACCAAGTAAGCCTTGTCTCCTACGTCTCTGGGCTTGACCTCGGACCAGTCGCGAAGCCCGGTTTCATTGAAAGGATTGACCTGAATGTCTTTGGCAATCTCCAAATAGCTTTTTATGACCTTGTCGTTGAGCTCCAAAGCGTGCGATTTATAAAATTCCGTCAGCTTGAATTTGGCGTAGAGCTCGTCCTGGCTCATAACCTTGCCGCTCGAGTTGAGAATCGAAGAAAACGCGGCGACCACTTCCTTGATGCGCTCCGGTGAAAACCCGATGACCGACCAGGCCAGGCGGAATTCCGGAGTTTCTTTGACGCACTTCAGCTGGTCGGAAAGGCTGAGCAAAAATTTCACCGCAGCAACGTCCTTGGTATCGCTGTGGCTGACTAACACCGTGGAAATGAGCAAGTCTTCCGACATGATGTTGCCGTGCTCGATGATAGTATCAAAAATAAGCTGCAAAGCGACATTAAGCTCTTTGAGATTTTTCTGCTTAAGCAGGCTTAAGGAATCTTTTTCGATCTGCCTCACCCGTTCCCGGGTCAAAGTATATTTCTGTCCGATAGATTCCAAGGTTTCGATTTCCAATCCGTCCAATCCAAAGCGTTTGACCACGATTTCTTTGTCCCTGTCCTTGAGATTGGCCAAAACCTGATAAACCAGTTTTGACGGCTCAAAACTGGTTAAATTGGTCATGGTTTGGTTGCCCATGATCGTGTCCAGGATGCTGGAACCTGCTGGATTATTGGAAGAATTCGCGTCCATAAAATTAACGCCTAAAGTATAGCACAAACGTATCCGAATGTCAAGAACATGATTACAATAAATTTACCTTAAAAAGTAAAAACCCGACTGTTGATAAGTCGGGTTTTTCTTGAATGAATTCTAGGCCCTCGCCCCTTTGCGCTTCATCGTGAATCGGTGCCAAACCATAAGTAGCGGACTAGCGATAAAAATCGAGGAATAGGTTCCGGCAACGATCCCGACCAAAAGGGCTAGGACGAAGTAGCGGATAGTTTCGCCGCCGAACAACAGAAGAGCGGTCAGAACGAAGACTACGGTTAAGGAAGTGTTGATCGAACGAATAAGAGTCTGGTTGATGCTTGAGTTGATGATCTCAGGAAGGTCTTGGCCTGCCCTCAATCTCAGGTTTTCGCGGATCCGGTCAAAGACAACGATGGTATCGTGCACTGAGAAGCCGAGAACGGTCAGAAGCGCGGTCACGAACAAACTGTCGACCTCGACCCCCTTGAAGTGGCTTAAAAGCGAGAACACTCCGATCACAATCATCAAGTCGTGGAGCAAGGCAACGACTGCGGCCCATCCGAACTTCCAGGACGAAACCGGCTTGGCTACTTTACGGAAAGCGTAAGCGATGTAAAGAACAATGCCCAATGAGACCAGCAACAGCTGCCAGATGGCCTTATTGCGAAGTTCCTTTCCTATAACCGGGCCGATCGAGGTAAATTGCTGCTCGGTTATGTCGCCGAACTTTTCGTTCAAAGCCTTCATGATTTTGTCATGCTGAGCTTTGTCCTGAGGTCCGGTTCGGATGATAACGTCATTCCCCTGCGTCGGCTGGATGACCGCTTCGGGCGAACCGTTGTCGCGCATCACGGCGGATATGTCGGTGTTGGAAGGCAATCCTTTGTTAAAGGACAGCTCCGAAAGCGTGCCGCCTTTGAAATCGATCCCGAACTTAAGTCCGTACACAGCCAGTGAAACGACTGCGATTACAAGAAGCAATCCCGAGAACGCAAACCAGAACTTGTAGTGTTTTGTAAAATTAAGCATGGGCTTTCTCCTCTGACATTTTTTTAACGCCGTACAGACTGTGTCGGACAAGTATTCTGTGGCCTACCAAAAGCCTCAAAAAGGTTCTGGTCACGGTAATGGCAGTGAACATCGAAACGACGATGCCCAAGCCCAGAGTCACGGCAAAACCGCGGATAATGCTGGAGCCGAAGTATCCGAGGATTAAGGTCGTGATCAAGCTTGAGACGTTCGAGTCGCGGACCGAAAGCCAGGCTCTTGAGAATCCGTCTTCAACCGCCTGATCCAGAGTTTTGCCTTTCCTCAATTCTTCCTTCATGCGCTCGAAAATCAAAATATTGGCGTCCACAGCCATACCGACTGACAGGATGAAGCCGGCGATCCCGGCCAGTGTCAGGGTGATATTGAAGATCTTAAACAAGGCAAGGCTGAGCAGGACGTAAATGGACAAAGCGATAACAGCGAGGAAACCAGGCAAGCGGTAATAAATGATCATAAAGAGGGCGATGACTACAAATCCGATCAAGCCGGCAGCGACGCTCTTTTTGACCGAAATCATTCCCAAGCTCGCGCCGACGTTCTGCTGCTGGATAAGTTTAATCGGAACCGGCAGGGCGCCTGAATTAAGCCTTGTCACCAGGTCCTTGGCTTCCTGCACCGTGAATTGCCCGCTGATGACGGCCTTGCCGTCAGTAATGGCGGTTTGTACGGTGGGTGAAGAGATTATCTGACCATCGAGGAAGATCGCCACCCTTTTGCCGATGTTCTTTTGAGTAATGTCGGAGAATTTTTTAGTCCCGTCGGAATTGAATTGCAACGTGACTTCAGGAGCTCCGGTCTGCTGATTAAATTCAAGGGTCGCGCGCTGGAGTTCTTTGCCGGTTAACCCGGTGGGCAAAAACAAGGATTGCGGATCAATAGAAACTTCGGTTTGGCCCTCTTGCCCTGCTGGGATCGTGGGGTTGGGGTTTTCTTCCCTGAATTCCAAATACGGGGTTTGCCCGATAAGATCAATGGCCTGATTAATGTCCTTGATCCCCGCCAAATCAACGATGATGCGGTTCTCTCCGGAAACTTGGACCAGCGGTTCAGAAACGCCGAATGCGTTGACGCGCCGTTCAATGACGTCGCGGACCGAGTTCATGGCGTCCGCCCGGGCTCCAGGCTCGATATCCTTAAGATCGCCTTCGTAAACCAAATGCGAACCGCCCTGCAAGTCGAGGCCTAACTTAAGGTTGTATTGTTTGTTGATCGGGATCTTAAGCGCCCTTAAATCGATCTTGCTCCCTTTGGGATAGTCGATATAGCCGGCGCCTAAGGCCAAAAGCAAGATTCCCAGAAACAAAAGGTATAGTCTTGATCTTTTCATTATTCGATAACAATTAAAAAGGGGTTATCCCCAAGTCATCTCGAATTATAGACTTTTCTGCTTAAAAACTCAACCCCAACTCCGCCTTTCCACGTCAATCCTCAATGCTCCAATGCCACCACTCTCGGGAGTAGTTGGAGAAACCGTTTTTTTCAAGCGCACGTTTTAAAAGCCGCCGGTTGTTCCTGGCCTCCAGTTGGCTGGGCTTAAGCTTAAACTTATTTTCAAAGAAATCGGTTGCGGCCTTGTCCGTCAAATCGTCATGATCGGTTCCCATGTAAAGTTCCTCCCCTTTCCGGTCAACGATCGTCAGATCAACAGCTCCGCCGTTGCGGTGGCAATCCGGCCTTATGACTGTCTTCAACGGCCTCGCTCCGAACTTGTAAACTTCGGTCCAAATCTGTTTTTGGCTCCAATCAGGATGCGACCGCTTGATTCTCCGGCAAAAGCTGTAGAGCATCGCCTGCTGAACGGGCCGCGGACGCATTAGATCCCAGATCTTGAAATTGTAGCCCTTGGGAAGCAATGCTCTGGCCTTAACCAGCGCTTCCAAAACCGCCGGCCGCCCCAGCACTTTCGGCGAATTCGACCAGCCAAAATAGTAATATCTCGGTTCAATCAAAAATCCGTACTTTGACGCGTCCGCAAACTTCGGCTTTACCATAACAGGACCTTGCATTCCTTTAAGAGTGCTGCCTTGTCAGTGTCCGTCAGCTGAAGGTTCGCCAAATTCTGCTGGTCCATAAGGTAATACATGACCGCCTTCGGATCGTCGACATGTTCAAGCGACAGCGCGTGCCCCAGTTCATGCGCCAGCACCAGTTTTAAATCGGATTCGTCGTTGAATTGGTAGATGTCAATCTCTTTTCCCGTGTACATGCCCTGGTCGAATTTCCTGGCCTCTCCAAAACGGCCGTTATAGTTGTCGACGTTGAGGTTTAGGCTCTTGGCCATCTCATTGATCTTGGCTGCGAGAGTATTCAAGTCGTTTGTCTGGCTGTTGATCGAAAGCCTTTGGGCTTCAAGCTGGTTGGAAACGGCCACTAATTCGGCTTTCCTCTGGTTTAAAAGCTTGTATTCGGCCGCGGGGGCGCCGCCCTGGCGGTTCCATTTTTGGACTTCGGCATTAAACTGAGCGAGATCAGTTTCGTACTGGACCCGTTTTTGGTCATAGTCGGAAAGGTCCTGCTTGTGCTGGTAGGACAAGGCGTTGTGCTGGTCGACCAAGGACTGGTATGAATTTTCGCTGAGGTCAATGGTTTTTCTCAGGTTCCGTTCATCTATAGTGCGCTGCTGGCGCTCGTCAAAAATAAGATTGATCTTAAAAGCGGCGTTCTCGTCGTAAGCGAAAAGCTCTTTTCCGGAAGCCGCTCCGTCCCAAAGCTTGGCCATTGATTCAATCTCTGCGGCAAGTTTGTCCTTGCCAATTTCAAATCTCGGGTCAACCTGTCCTATTGAATACTTAAGTGTCCGATTGCACGGGCTGGCTTGGGTCCGGAACGCAAAAAGGCCGCCTAAGGCCAGCACGGCAATAATAAAGTATCCAAAAATTTTCTTGAAAAACGCCATCTTGCCGGAAATTTTAAGAGCTAATATTTTTGTTTCGCCGGCTTCTCAGCCATTCGATAAAAACCGGGATCAAAGAAACCAAAATAATTCCGATTATGAACTTGTCAAAATGCTGGCGAACGAACTGAATGTTTCCGAGCTGATAACCCAAAAAAGTGACGATCACCACCCAGCCGATCCCGCCGGCAATGCTGAACGGCAGGAATTTTGAATAGCTCATCTGCGAAGCGCCGGCCACAAAGGGAGTAAAAGTACGGATGATGGGAATAAAGCGGGCAAAGATAATGGTCTTGCCGCCATGCTTGTCAAAAAAAGTCTTGGTGCGGTCGAGATGTTTTTTGTTGAAAATAAAAGAATCCGTCCGATTAAAGGCCCTCTGACCGATGTATCTCCCCAGTCCGTATCCGGTGGAATCCCCGATCACGGACGCTGCGATCAAAACCAGGTCCAAAAGCCAAAGCTTTAAGCCCCCGGCCCCGGCTATTACTCCGAGGGTAAACAAAAAAGAATCGCCGGGAAGGAAAAACCCGAGCAGGAGCCCGGTTTCGGAAAAAAGCAGCAGGAACACGAACAAATACGCCCAACCGCCGGCAAAGAACGCGGACAGAAATTCAATCAATCGTTGCGGATCAGTCAGAATATGCAAAAAGTCCAAAAGCCAAGTAATCATATGGTTCATTATAGCAAAATTAAATCATCAAGGGTTCTTGCAAAAGTTTAGGTACCTCTCCCTTGACGGCAAGTAAATAGGCGGGCGGCTTTTAGGTATGCCTAAAACCAAAAACCGCCCGTAGGCGGTTGATGGTTTCGGGTGGATTTTTTCCACTCGTACAACTGGTATATATACTGTATTTTAAATTTTGTATTTTGTCAAGAATATGTTTTAAAACCCATTAGTGGTGGACCTTGGGGGAGTCGAACCCCAAGGAAAAAATCCGAACAATTTCCAGTTGTACGTGGGTGCCGTCCCACCTCAAGGCCCGCCACGCCAATATTTTATCATTAAACTCAAGCAAAATAAATGAATTTAATATATAAGCCAATTAGTGCTACAATTGAGGCAAATAACCCCATTCCATATGACCGTTTGTGTAGCCGCCTTAGCGGATAATGGTAAAAAGATTGTAATAGCCACTGATAATATGGCCACAATTGCAATCGGGCAAACCATTCAATATCAAAGAGAAGATAAGGATAGTAAAAAATTATTCCAGCTTAACGAAAATGTTTATGCTCTAACCGCAGGAGCATTGCATGTAATCAATCCCGTAATTAAAAAGGCAAAAGAAGAAATAAAAACACATACTACACCCACCAAGTGTGCGACAATAATAAGAGAAAGTTTGGAAAAATTTTATTTACAGAAAACAGAGGAAGAGCTTTTAAAAAGATATAATATTGATTGGGATTTTTATAGAAATAAACAGGCTCTTTTGGGTGAAGAGGTGCGAAAAGATTTGTTTAATAAAATAAACAATTGGAACTTAGATATAAATATTATTGTAGTAGGATATGATTCATCAAATAAAGAGTGTTATTTGGGAGTAGTGCTGGCGAACGGGTATTTAATGGATAAGAGTTTAGAGAATTTTGTTACAAATGGGTCTGGTGGAGAATTGGCAAAATTTTCTTTGATTTTATCCGATTATAATAAATCTATGACTGTTGAACAGGTAGAAGAACTTGTAAGAAAAGCGATTAAGGACGCAAAAAAATCTCCAGGTGTAGGAGATTTAAGTGAATTAAAGGTTATCCCAGAAGAAAATGGTGAACGAAACCAATAAAGATCAATTTTTTAAACTCCTTAAACGCTCTGCACAGCCCGTTTCATCAAAACAGGGAAAACCGAAGCGTAGCGCAGGTTATACTGGTAAGAAAGGTAATCAAGGTAAGTCTGCAAATACTTTGGCGAAACAGCGTGGTAAGTCCCATTGATTGATCGCTTAATCTGCGACCAAAAGCCCTCGATAGTATTCGTGTGAACTGAACCTCGTACATATTCTAAGTGCAAATGCTTTACAAACTGGTGGTGAAAATCTGCCAGTTTTTTGTATGCCTTATGATCGTCGGTCATTATGTAAGAACCCAGAGCAACATTCGACCTTAAAATGGGTTGAACAATATGTCTTGATTCGTCTGATACCACTCGACTTCTAACTCGCCCTTTTCTTTCGACCATTCCAAATACGGCTGTTTTGTTTTCCATTTTGTGCTTTTCGGGTCGTCTGCCACCGATAAATGTGCTGTCTGTTTCGATAACACCGAATAATGGATCATTATCTTGCCCCATAAGCGATCTGATTTGCTTGGCTATTCTCCAAGCAGTCTTATAGGTTACTCCTAAATGCCTTTGTAGCTCTTTGGCTGATATTCCATTCTTTGCTTGGCTCATTAGGAATATGGCATAAAACCAAAGTTTAAGGGGAGTATCTGATTTGTGGAATATAGTATTCGCAACAGGGTGGATTTGATAACCGCACCAAGCGCAAGCATAGCACTTGCGGTTTTTGACGCGGTAAAATCCCGTCTTGTGACATTTGGGACAGGGAAATTGTGAATTATATCGCTCATTAAAGATGTAATCTAAACACTTATCCTCGGTTGAAAACTGCTTTTGAAACTCTTTGATTGTGTACTTTTCCATATATTTAAAGGCTTTTAATGCTTACGCTATTAGCTTAACGCAAGCATTTACTTGTTGTCAAGGGATACGTACCAAAGTTTACCTGGCGCTTACCGGTTTGTCACTTCGGCTTTTTAACCAAACGAAAAGGCGCCCTTATGCAGCATCCTGCTTGGGCGCCTGACGAACAGCGTAGTGGAGTTTGGACTCTTCGTGGACTCTGGCCTGGTACCGGGCTCCGAGCGTCTCGCGCAAGAAGCGGTTGACAGCCTGGATCTCGGACTTGGCCCAGAACGTCCGCTTGTTCACCTTCTTAGCTCCGTATCTCCCTTTGTAGAAGATGTCGTAAGGGAAGTTGCCCTTTTCGTCCATTCCCACTGCCTCCTTTAGAAGTTGGGGTCCGTTTCCAAATGCCTCATATATTAGCAAAAATCCGGCCCTTTGTCAAGGCTTAACAGGGCCGGATTCCTTGGAATTCTCGGGTTTTATAAGGTTTAAACAGGCCGAATTGATGCAGTACCTTTTGCCGCCCTTCTCGCTCGGGCCGTCATCAAAAAGGTGACCCAAATGCGAGCCGCAGTTCTTGCAGAGGACCTCGGTTCTTTCCATGCCGAAACTCGAGTCCTTCTTCAGTTCAACATGCTCCAAATTGACCGGATCCGTAAACGACGGCCAGCCTGTCTTGGAGTCGAACTTGGTCTCGGAAGAAAAAAGCGGGTTGCCGCAAGCGGCGCAGACATACATGCCGTGTTCGTGCGAATTGACGTACTTTCCCGCAAACGGCATCTCCGTTCCTTTCTCCCGAAGATACCGGTATTGGTCCTTGGTCAGTTTTTTCTTCCACTCTTCCTCGGTCATTCCGCTATAAAAACCGTTCGTTGTAGTATCGTTCATATCTCCCGGTTAATTTTTTGTCAAAATCAAATTGTGCTAAGATATAGCCAACCAAAAGGAGGCAGCAATGCAATACATTGAGATGCAGGTTCCCTGCAAAAGCTGCCAGAACATCAACGAAGTTCAGCACTTCTACGTTCGGGCAGACTGCATGATCCTTGTAAAAGCGACATGCAGGCACTGCAAGACGAGCTACTCGTTTGAGATAACCTTCGCAGACCTCATCAGGTTCTTTCAGGAAAACGACTCAGCCGAAGATCCGGAGGCGACCTTTGAAGCCATTGATGACTCCGGCGGCCGTGTCCTCCAATAGCTTTCCTGAAACATCCTCTCCCTTAGCCGGGGCTTTCTTTCTAAAGAGGGTCCCGGTTTCTTGTTTTACAAAAAAACGGCCAATCATGTGGGCCGAATATTTGAAATTCGTTACATTAATTATACACCCCTACCCCTCGCGAAGTCAAATTTTATTTCAATTTATTGATCTTTTTTAAAATCGCTTCAAGATTAATACCCTTGCCCAAAACTCCCCTGAAGAGATCCCCTTTTTTTTCAAAGCGCCTCAGCACGGTTTTTATCGTAAATTCCTGCGGGGTCAATCCTTTTCGAACTTCGTTCCAGGAAAGAGGCGCGGACACGGTTGCTTTGGCCACGGGCCGGACGCTATATGCCGAAGCCAAAGTTTGACCCTTGTTGTTTTGGAGGTAATCCAAATAGACTTTCTTTTGACGGTTTTTGGGCGAGCGTTCCAAACTTGTAATCTCGGGCAAGCGGGAGTTGGCCAAGGTGGCGATGATGCGGGCAAACTGCTTGGTTTGTTCGTAAGTGTATTTGCCGCCCATAGGAACGTAGATATGGAGGCCGGTAGCACCCGATGTTTTGCAAAAATTCGGCACGCCTAAGCTTTCGAAAATTTTGTGGACCGTTTGAGCGGTCTCAATAACTTTTTCAAACAGAATATCCTCCGGATCCAAATCAATGACCAAATAATCCGGCTGATCCAGCCTTTCGACAGTTGAATTGAAGGGATTGATTTCAATGCAGCCGAGGTTGGCGGCATAGACCAGAGAGGCCTCGTTTTCGATCAAGAGATAATTCACTGACTTGCCCTCGTGCCTAATCTTCTGAGTCCGAACCCAATCCGGCGTTTTGTGATCAACGTCCTTTTGATAAAAACTTTCCCCTTCGATGCCGTTCGGAAAACGGTGGAGGGTTTCCGGCCGCCCTTTCAAATACGGGAGAATAAACGGTGCTACCTTCCGGTAATACTCGATCAACTCACCCTTGGTGAGAGCCTCATCCGGCCAGTAAATTTTATTCAGATTGGTGACCTTAACCGGCTGGCTACCAATCCGAAGTTCTTGCTCGTCTGGGCCCAAAAAAGATTGCCTTTCTGGTTTTCCGATTTCTTTTTTTACGTCCTTGGGCTTTTTATCGGGCCGCAAACCCAGGAAAACCGGCTGTCTCATCTGGCCTTCCGAAGTCCATTCCGCAAACCCGACCTCGCAAACCAGCTGAGGCTTGACCCAAGTGACCGAGGTGTTGGTTTTGGGCTCTTTCGCAAAAGGCGTTCGCGGCTGAATCAGGGGCTTTAGCTGCCGGTAAAGACTTTTCAGCGTCTCTTCGGAAAATCCCGTGCCGGCGTGGCCAATGTACAAAAGCTTGTCGTTTTCATAAACGCCCAAAACCAAAGCCCCAAACAAGCTTCGGCTGCCTAACGGTTCGGTAAACCCGACAATTACGGCTTCCTGCTGCATGCGGGCCTTGATCTTCAGCCAATCCTTGCCGCGCTTTCCGATCTGATAGGTACTGCTCATGTCCTTTGCGATTATCCCCTCCAAGTTTTGTTTTTTGGCCAGCTCAAAAAATTGTTCGCCTCTCTCTTCCACGTGGTCGCTGTATTTAATCAGCTTTTGATGAGGCAAAACGGATTTCAGGATTTCTTTCCTTTTCCAAAGCGGCAATTTGAGCAAGTCCAGGCCGTTGTAGCTTAAAATATCAAAAACATAATAGACCAAGTTCCCCTTGCCTGTGTTTTGAAAATTCTGCAAAAGCTGAAACTCCGATTTCCCTTTGTCGTCAACGACCACGACCTCGCCATCCAAAACACAGTCGAACTTAAGTCTGCCCAAAGCTTCATTGATTTTTTGAAACTGTTTGAACTTAAGAAGGCTTCGGGAAAAAAGTTCCGCCTTATTGTTCTCAACGCGGGCTACGGCACGGAACCCGTCCCACTTGATTTCAAACAGCCACCCCGGCCGATCAAACGGCCGGTCGACCAAAGTCGCCATCATCGGCTTGACCTTTTGAGGCAATTTGAATTTTGTGGCTTCAGCCAACAAGTCTTTTAAATTTTGTCCGGCTTGCCGGCTGTTCTTTTTGTTTGAATGCCAAACCTCGCCTTCTTTGGCGGACTTGGACGCGATCTCTTCCATGGTCCGGCTGGATTTGGCGGATCGGTCTAGTGAAGTGACGTCGGATTCCTCCGCATATTCGTCTCGTTCCTTGATCAGAAGCCAGGAATTGTCCTTCTTTTGCCCCTGATAATTTTTGATCTTAACCAAAGCAAAGCCGCCCTTAAGTTTTTCTCCGTTTAAAAAAAACTTGAGCGAACCCTTTGCCAACCCGGCGCGAAGCTGGCGGCTGCTTTCCCTCGGGTCAATGCTTCCAATCGCATGGTAGGTGCCCTCATCCCAAACCATGACTGAACCGGCCCCGTAATTGCCCTCAGGGATTATCCCTTCAAAATCCTTGTATTCAAAAGGGTGGTCTTCGACCATCATGGCCAGCCGCTTGTCCTTGGGGTTTAAGGACGGGCCCTTAGGAACGGCCCAGCTCTTCAAAACTCCGTTAAGCTCCAGACGGAAATCGTAGTGCAGGCGCGAAGCGTCGTGTTTTTGAACGACAAATCTAAGCCTACCCGGATGGCTTGAAGTTTTTCCAGCGGGTTCCGGAGTTTTGGTAAACTGCCGTTTTTGTTTATATTTCTTAAGGCTCATTTGAATCCCTTAGGTATATTATGCCAGAAAAATCAGGATCTTGCCCGCGCGCGCTCTTTTTCCAGGCTTTGCTTAAGCGCGGCCATCAAGTCCCGAACTTCAGTCGGCTCGGGCTCAGAATCTTTTTGCTCCACCGGCTTCCCCTTAACCTTGGCCTCGATGACCTTGGTCAGTTCCTGCTTGTAAGTATCCTTATAAACTTCAGGGTCAAAGGGTTCGGTCAGCTGGTCGATTAAGGCCAAGGCCATGTCGATCTCCTTGCCTTTTGCTTCCTTGATCTCAGGCAGATTCAATCCTTCTGGCGGCCTGATTTCGTCCTTGAACCGAAGCTGATTTAAGACGATGGCATTCTTCATCGGTTTGATCACTCCCAAATGCTCCTTGTTCCTTAAAACGTACTTGGCGATGCCGACCTTCTTTGACCGCTTCAACGCCTCTCTCAAAAGCATATACGCCCGCTCCGCTCCTTTGTCGGGCTCGAGATAATACGGCTTCTCATAATAGATCGAATCAATTTTGTCTTCGTCGGAAAAATCGACGATATCAACGGTCTGGGTTTTGCGCGCATTGGCCTTTTTGAAATCCTCATCAGTCAAAACTACGTAGTCGCCCTTGCGGTACTCGTAGCCTTTGACAATTTCGTCATAAGGAATCTCGTGCCCGTCCGAGCGACAGACGCGCGCGTAGCGGATGGGCGAAAGATCCTTCTTGTGCAGCATGTCGAAATCAAGTCCCGTTCCAGAGGTCGCGCTGTACAAACGAATCGGGATGTTCACAAGCCCAAAGCCCAAAGCCCCGGTCCAAATTGCTCTCATAGATAAAGTTCCCGGTTAAGTCCAGATTCTTAAAATATCTGGAAGCCGGGTTTTTTAAAATTAGGCAATGTCACAGGAATTTTGGCATAAAGAAAAGGCAGGAAACGGTTTCCTGCCCTGAATTTGGGGGCTGCTTGCGCGCGGCTTGGGTGTTTCTGGTGGGCTGAAGTCACATGTACCTTTTCGGGGGTTGATGGATGAACCTGGGCGGCGGCTCAGGAAGCGCATCTTCCTCAAAGATGGCCTCGACGACCTGGCTTCCCGACCGCATCCAGAGATAGATCGCTTTTGGTTCCGCTCCGGCGGTCATGTTCGCCATGGCCTGGTAAACATGTTCTTCGCCCGAGGATGCGATCGTGACGTTGAACGAAAGCGAGCAGAGCCTTTCATCAACCTGTTCGAAGTTCAAGGGTGCGAGAGAGGAAGGAACGCCTCCAAGGTCCATCCTGTTCATGACATCGAGGACCATGGAAAGCGCGAGCTGCGTAACTGTCAGCGGGACGCTCATTTTATTCTCCTTGGCGGGTTTGCCAAAAAACAGCCGATTATTTTCGAGTCCTCCTTGGATCGCGATGAATCAGCTTAACACAAAAAGAGCGCCTGTTCAAGGCGCTAAAAGCTTCTTCAGTTTTCGAAAATCCGCCAAAATCAGCTTCCGATATTTGACGAAGCGGATGGCGGCGGCCGGGTGGATGGTTAAAAAATAGTTCCTTCCGACAGTCTTAAACTCTTCTCCGTGCCGCGACAAAACGGCCAGCTTTTGCCCGAGCATGCCCCTTGCCGCCACGCTTCCCAAAAGCACGATCAGCTTTGGTTTTATCACTTCCAGCTGATTATTTAGGTGGATCATGCCGTGCCTGATTTCATCGTCGGTTGGGGTGCCGTGCTTGGGAAGAAATTTGACCGGGCTTGTGATGTAAACCTTTTTTTCAGAAAGCCCGACTCTTCCGATCATTTCCCGCAATAGCCTTCCCGAACGGCCGACAAAAGGCCGGCCGGTTTGCGCTTCGGTTTTACCCGGCGCTTCGCCGATAAAAACTATCTTGGCAGAAGCACTTCCTTCTCCAGGCACCGGCAACCCGGTTTTGCCCCGACGGCAAATCCTGCAACTGGAAATTTCCTCGGCAATTTTGTCCAATTTTTGCTGTCTAGTCACTTGGTTTCCAAAAATTCCTTTAAGACTCTGGCGTTGTTATGGTCTTTGTCGTGGGCGGAATATAAAAGTGTTATTTTTCTGCCGGCAATTTTTTTTATTTCAAGAACGGCCTCAGGCTTAAGTTTCAACTCCTTTAAATACCTGGCTTTAAATTCTTCCCATTTTTTTGGATCGTGGCCGAACCATTTCCGCAATTTGCCCGAAGGGGCGACGTCTTTAGCCCACAAATCCAATTTTAACTTATCCTTGCTTAACCCGCGCGGCCAAAGCCTGTCGACCAGGATCCTCACCCCGTCATTTTTTGAATTTGATTCGTAGACTCGCTTGATCTTTATCATGACCGAATTTTAGTACGGCCATAAACATTAGAGAATTATGAAAATTACTAATCACCAGCTGCCCCCGCCGCCGCCGCCAAAGCCTCCGCCTGAAAATCCCCCGCCGCCGAAACCCGAACCTCCTCCGCCCGCGACATTGGCCCGGGGGTTGTTTTGAATAACCATAGTGTTAAATCCCCGGCCAAAGCTCATCATCGACATATTGAACAGGAGCGGGTTAAACACAGAAGCGGATGGGTCCGAATACCAGGACGGCTGGGCGGTAAACAGTCCTTCAAACTTCTTGGCCCACTGCTCGGAAACACCCAATGCAATGGCGTAAGGCAGAAGTTTTTCAAAAACCTTGGGATCTTTGGCCGGATCATTGTGAAAGTCGAGCCGGTCTTTTTCCGCGACAGACAAGTACTCCTTCAGCCCCAGAATCAACTGCTTGGTGTCCGCGCCTTTTTGGGTTTTTTTGGGCATGAAGTAGCCGACAATAAGCACGACGATAAAGGTCAGGCCAATGGCCACGGGCCAGGTCCAGGAGACAAAAGTGGCAATTGCGCGAAACGCAAATCCCAGGAGGATCAGGCAAGCGATTGGAACCAAAATGTAGCCCAGCCGGACGCGGTTAGGATTTTTGCCGTAATACCCTTCTGACGTCAGTTTTTTCGGGATCTCCTTGAGACTCAGGCTCGAGCGGGTCAGTTTGGCTTTTTTTTGAAGACTGGACAAAAGCACTTCGTCAGGACCGAGCACGAACAAAGTTTTCATCAAATCGCGGTCAAAGACAGTCAGAGCTTCGTCCTCTTTTTTGAGCCTGATCAGTTTGAAATCGTCCTTGCCGAACCAGCCTTGCTTGGGGATCCTCTCGATCTTAAGATATCCTTTGGTGCATAAGTAAATAATCTCAGCCGTAATTTCTCCCGACTGGCTTTGCTCATCCATGAGATAGCCGACTTCGGCCGGAGTAAGATTGTCCGGAGCTTCATATTGGGCAACCATGGGAATGGTCGGCTTCGGATCGCGTCCCGAATAGAACCAAATCAAAACCATTACGATCAACCCCAGCAGCGGCAAAGCTAAAATGCCGTTATCGAGAAAAAAATACTTAATACTGCTTTGCTGCGTAAGAATTCCCTTTGGCAATCCTACGACCACTGACATGCCCTGCTCAGGCAAAAGAGCGGACCTCCCATACATTATGGAATTTTGCTGAACGGTCTTTTGGCAGGGGGTCTTTTCCCCGAGATACCCCGAATAACAATCCGAAGTCACCTTATTCATATCAACGCCGTCCGGCAGTGTTACGGCGGCCTCGACCGGACCCATCGGAACGCTCCAATCGGTTCCGACCGCGTTCCAATATAGTTCGTCGTGATCCGAAAAATAGTTTATGGCGCGCAAGACGTGATAATTTAAAACGTAGGTTTTTTGCCCGGAAACAGCCTGATTCGGGTCGCCAATCTTGATGCTTAGGGTTGAGCCGTCGTTCGTGGTCGAATATTTTATGGGATTCCCTGCTTCGTCAGCGATTTGAATGCCCGAGATCCTAAGATTATAATTGGCGCCGTTCCTTTGATATTTATAGGGAATGTTCCGGAAAATGCCGTGGTGGACGTCGGAACCGAAATCGTAGGCGATCTTTTCCGACACATCAATGCTGCTGTCCTTGTTCATCGTGACGGCAACGGTATAGTTATTGATGGCTTCCTGGGCCTTGCTTGTGGCTGGCCAGAAAAAAGCGAGAGCAAACAAAATTATAAAAAATTTTTTCATAATGGTTTTTTTACATTATTGATATTTGGAATCGTGATCCAAGCCGACATGCTCCCGAATCCAGCCTTATTAATTTCAAATGGTTTAACAGGGGTTGCCTTTTTTAAAAAAATCAAAACGCAATATTTTTTATTCCGAAACTGTTTATAAAATCGCGGCAGGTCTTCGCCCTCAATACCGTCAGCGCGGCCATATTTCGTAAGTAGTGTTTTTATCCTCTTTGGGTTAAGATCAGCAACCTGCAATACTTTCTCAACCCCGACTTTTACGGTAACAGGCGAACCGGAATCCTTAAAAAACACCAGATCGCTTTTCTTGATCCGATCCCAAGGCGGGCGTTGGGTCAAAGAAAAGCGGAATTCCGCGGTCTTTTTGCCGAGGGCGATCTTGGCGGTCAACCCCCAGGACCTTCTCATGATCGCAACGTGATGCATGGCTAATTATTTTTTTAAGGAATTCAGCTTGCCCACAAGCCACGAGCTCGACTGGACCTTGCCGCCATGGCCGATGTTGTAAACCATTTTGATGCCAAGCTTCCGGCAAATATCCGCTTCGGGAACATTGCCTTTTTTCCTATCCCCGCCGTTGGCAAAAATGTCAGGCTTGATTTTAATAAGTTCAGCCACAACGCTCATGTCTTTCGGGTCGCGCTTATGCGAGGTCAAAACCGCCCGATCCACCCACTTAATATTCCTAATGATCTCGAGCCGCTCTTTCTCGGGCATAAAAGCGTAGCCCTTTTTCTTCTTAAGCCAGTTGTCGTTGTTGACGATGACGACGAGCTCGTCTCCCAAAGCCTTCGCTTCTTTAAGCATTCTGACGTGGCCGATATGGATCGGATCGAATCCCCCGCTGACCGCAACAACGCTTGTTTTTTTGCCACTCTTGCCGTTTTTCCAAAATTTATTCAATTCTGGATGATTTTCAATCCCCTCAAGAATGCCGGAGGTAAAATATTTTTTCGGATCGATTTTATCAAACGAGACCCATTTGAACCCGGTATGCTCATGACTGATCCTGATCGTCCCTCCCAAGTATTCGGCCTCAAAGAAGACATATAAGATAGGCTGCTTCTTCTTTTGGTTATTATTCTTTTGGATCGCATGCCTGCCGATTGCCACCGGCCTCGGGATCAGGTCATATTTTATTTTTCCGACCTCTTCCTCGACTTCTCTGGCAATGATGGACGGAAACCCGGCCTGCAATTCATCGGTGTTGACTCTTCCCCCAGGCAAATCATAGTACCCTGCAAAACTGCCCGTAGGATTAGCTCTCAAAACCAAATATTTTCCCTCAGAATTCTTTAACAGCAGCTTCAATGAGATTTGATAGAGTTCGTTTTCTTGTGTCATATTTTTCCAATTGACCGGGGTTTTTAATTGGCCTGATAATAAAACGTAAAGGAGGAGTAATGCACGGTCGGCGCCCCCAACGACTCGTTGTCTGGTTTGTGCTGGCGCTGGGAGTCTGGCTTTTCTGGAGCCATACCGGCAAGCAAGTCGAGCAGATGGGTTTCAAAGACTTTTTCCTGACCACAATCGGGATAGTCCTGTTCCTAACCTCGATGCAGGCGCTGAAAGGGTCCAAAACGACCTAAACGTCAATGACCTGTCCAGAATTTTAAGCCTCGCTCGCAAAGGAGAGAGGCTTACTTCTTTACTTTTTCTGATTTTCTCTGACCCGAAATTTTACGATCTTGCTAACCAGTGTTAGCAGCACATTATCAATCGGAAACTGGATTGCGCCTTTGCTGGTTTTGTATTTAGCAAGTTCTTTTTTAAAAACCACTATCGCTTTTGGCATCGGATAAAGCCCGATATGATTCTTAAATGCCGCAAAGTGCACAAGGTTCCCGTTCAGGTAAAAAGTCGGCATGCCGTAACTGATCTTTTCGGTCGCTTCCGGGGCTGCTTTTTGGATGGTTTTTCTTACTTCCCTTAAGATCCCCCTGACCTCTTTTGGACTCGAACTTATATATTGATCGATTGACTTATATTGCTTCATAACTTGGACTGGCTAGTCTAGTAATGATCCTGATTTTCCAAATGAATTAAAGCCATCACTACTGCCAATTTGTTGTAATCCTTCCGGTTGATTTTGCCGTGAGTTAAGATCCAAATGCCGCCTTCGGCCGTGCCGATCTTTTTATGGCTGGTAAATCCCGCTTCCTTCAGCGCCTGGCTGCCGTCGCGGCCTTTGTTGACAATCAGATCAGTAACAACCTTCGGCCATTCGTAAGCGGGCGACAGACCCAAATGAAATTGCGAGCCGTCAAAAATTGCGCAAGCCGCCACTTCCATGTATCCGCTTTTAGACCCTGGAACTTGAATCAGCCCGCCTTCAATGCCAAAGCTTAAATCGCAATCCTTAAAAGCTTGCCTGGCCCGGTCCATTGCCCCTTTGGCAACGAGATCCATACTGATCGGGTGCCCAAATTGCTCAGTCACGACATCAACCGGAACAATTTCCGAGGCTTCCAAAAATTTGCTTTCTTGCAAAGCTTCGGTAACCGCCTGAACCTTGGTCGCGTTTTTTGATCCGATGCTTACTTTGATTTTTCTTTTGCTTTCCATGGATTTTAAATTATGCCAGCTTAGCCATTTTTTGGCGATGCTCTTCCGTGTTCAACATTCCGCATTTCTTCCATCCCGCACCATTCGCTTCGCTTAGGTGCGGGACTTCGCTCGGAACTAGAGTTCCTCGCTCGTTTTTCACCTCAGTAAGTTATGCTTGTGCCATCATTTTCTGGTGTTCGGCCGTGTTCAACATACCACATTTTTTCCATTTCTTCCCGCTGCCACAAGGGCAAGGATCATTGCGTCCGATGGATTTATTATCAGCTGACTGCTGGCTGCTGCCCGGAGTAGGCTGCGGCTGAAGCACCACATCAACTTTAAAAATGGTGTAGACGACCTGATTGTCTGCTTCTTTCAACAGCCTCTCAAACAAGTCAAACCCTTCGCGCTTGAACTCCTGCAGCGGATCGCGCTGGCCATAGCCTCTTAATCTTACTGAGTCGCGCAAGTGCTCCATGGTATCAAGGTGCTCCTGCCACAACTGATCAATGACCCGAAGATAGACGTATTTTTCCAGCTGGGCCATGACGTCAGGTTTGACGCGCTGCTTCTTTTCCTCGTAAAGCTTATCAGCAATTTCGGATAGACGATTAATAGTTTCGATCTCGTCTCCGCCTGCGAGGTCTTCTGATTTTACCGGGAATATGGCGTTTATCGATTGAAGCAGGCGGTTTTGATCAAATGTTTCCTGGCTGTATTCGAAACTGACGATCTGAGCGATTTCGTTTTCGATCAGCTGTTTGGTTTCGTCAGTCAGGCCGTTGACCTTTTCCAAAATCTCGCGGCGCTTTTTGTAAATGACCGTGCGCTGCTTGTTCATGACGTCGTCATATTCCAAAACATGCTTGCGAGTGTCGAAGTTTAAGCCCTCGATCTTGCTTTGCGCCGACTGGATAGATTTGTTGATGAGGCCGTGCTCGATCGGCTGATCTTCGGCTACGCCCAAGGTTTCCATCATCTTCTTCACCCGGTCGCCGCCGAACAGGCGCATCAATTCATCCTCCAAAGACAAATAGAATTGGGAGGAGCCTGGGTCGCCTTGGCGCCCGGCGCGGCCGCGCAGCTGATTGTCAATGCGGCGGGATTCGTGGCGCTCAGTCCCGATAACGGCCAAGCCACCCAATTCTTTGACCTTTTCCTGCTCTTCCAAATCCGGCGGGTTGCCACCCAAAATAATGTCAACGCCGCGGCCGGCAATGTTCGTGGCCAAAGTCACGGCTCCGAACCGGCCGGCTTGGGAAATAATTTGCGCTTCATGCTCGTGGTTTTTGGCGTTCAACAGTTCGTGGGGAACTCCGGCTTGCGACAGCATCTGCGACAGTATCTCGTTCTTTTCAATGCTGATCGTGCCGACCAAAACCGGCTGCCCGCGCTCGTGCTTTTCCTTGATATTGGCAATGACTGCGGCAAATTTGCCTGGTTCCGATTTGTAGACCTGGTCCTTCAGATCCGCCCTGACCATGGGTTTGTTGGTCGGAATTTGCATGACCTCAAGGTTGTAGATCTTGTGAAATTCCTCAGCCTCAGTTTGAGCCGTTCCGGTCATGCCGGCCAGTTTTTTGTAAAGGCGGAAATAATTTTGAAAAGTGATCGTGGCCAAAGTCTTGCTTTCCTGCTGGATCTTCACGTTTTCCTTGGCCTCAATGGCCTGATGCAGCCCTTCGGAATATCTGCGGCCGAACATCATGCGCCCCGTAAACTCGTCGACAATTATAATCTCGCCGTCCTTAACCACGTAATGCGTGTCGCGCTTAAACAAAGTTTTGGCGCGCAAAGCCTGCTCAACATGATGGACGGTCGTGATTCCGTCTTTGGCATAAATATTGTCGATACCCAGCATCTTCTCAAGTTTAGAAATCCCTTCCTCGGTCAGGACAGCGGCCTTGTGCTTTTCATCAACGTTAAAGTCTGTCTTATCCTCGAGCTTTTCCACGAGCTTGGCGAACTGATAATACTTGTCCGTCGATTCCGTATCCGGAGCGGAAATGATCAGAGGCGTTCTGGCTTCGTCAATTAAAATCGAGTCAACTTCGTCCACGATGGCGAAATGCAAATCGCGCTGGACCATCTGTTCCAAGGTCCAAACCATGTTGTCTCGAAGATAATCGAATCCAAACTCGTTGTTCGTGCCGTAAAGAATGTCCGCGGCATAAGCCTGCCTGCGGGTTGCGGGCCGCATGTGCTTGACGTCCAAAACCAGACCCTGGACCTGGGATTCGATCTGTTTGATCTCATCCTCTTCGGGGCGGAAGGCTGGATCGTACAAAAAAGCCTGCTCGTGCTGAATGGAAGAAACGGACAAGCCCAAATAATGATAAATCTGTCCCATCCACGACGCCTGCCATCTGGCCAGGTAGTCGTTGACCGTGACCAGGTGCGCGCCCTTGCCCGCCAGCGCGTTCAAATACAGCGGCAAAGTCGCGACCAAAGTTTTGCCTTCTCCGGTTTTCATTTCCGCAATATTGCCCCGGTGCAAAACAACGCCGCCCAAAAGCTGGACGTCATAGTGGCGCTGCTTCAATGTTCTTTTAGAAGCTTCTCGAACCGCGGCAAAAGCCTCGGGCAAAATTTCTTCCAGCTTATCCTGAGCCTGCTCCCAACTCAAATCAGCCAATTCCTGTTTCCATTTGGCGGTTAAGGCCTTGAGTTCGTCCTGGGTCTTTTTTTCGAATTCAGGCTCCAGCGAATTGATGCGTTTGATGATCGGGTCAAGTTTGGACAAAACCGACTCGTTGGAAGTGCCGAAAATGTTGCTTAGTAATCCCATGTAAAATTGTGGAAAAACGTGAATTATCTTAATAATTATAGAGGTTTTTTGCATTTCTGGAAAGGCCGAAATTAACCCAAACCTCAAAACAAAAAACCGCTCTCGCGGCTGAATTTAAAGGCTTCAAAATCAAACTTTTTTATGAATTCGCCGTAATCGAAGAAAAGAAATTTTTCATTTCCAGACAAATGCGCCCGACATCTTCAACGGACGTTTCTTGCGTCAAGGGCAAAACTACGACCGACCGAAGCAGTTCTTTGTTTAATTCTCCCGAAAAAACTACAGGTTCGTCCCAAAGTGTGCTGACCCAGATTTGTTTTGTCTCCAAATAATCGATCAGCCGGTCCACGAAAACCGAAGAAACCAGGCAGGGGAAATAAGTCAAACATTTATCCGATACTGGAGGAAGCTTTAACCCTTCGAACTTTATGCCGCTCAAGCCGCGAAGATAAGCGTCCACAAGACTAGCCTTATGCGCTTTGATCTTTTTTAAATTAAGGTGACTCCATTGAAACTTTGACAGGCTACCTCCTTCTGCCGGTTGTTTCGAAGTTCCGATAATCGCGTCGAGCTTGTCGAACAAGGCTTCGCTTTTCAGATATAAAAATTGCGACTGCAACAGATATGCGGACATGTTCACGGTTTCCTGCTCAGCTCTTACCAACAGACTGCGGATTTTATAGGCGCTGAATTTTCCGTCCGGATACGGCAGCGGCAAATCAGCACTAAAAATCAAGTGGCTTCCCAAGATCGACGTTTGCTTTCTGATGCTGTCAATATAAAAATGGCGATTATGGACGAATGCAATGTCCTGTTCAGTCAGGATCCTGTGGGCGCAATCTTCGATTATTATCGTTTCAGGCAGCCCTTGCAGCAAAGTCCGGATTCTTGAATCATTTATCGGTGAACCTAAAAATCCGTAGTTGACGATGAGTCCCGGATTAAGAGACTTAACAGATTCAAGATAAGAATCAATGTTGATGGTTAAATCGGGGTTGGTCTTGTAAAATCGGAGGTCGCCAAATTCCTTAAAGAGCAAGAGGGTGTCCGGGCAGTAAAAATCCGGAACTAATATGACCCTTGTTGAAACGTCCAGGCTGTTGATCAGCGCGCGAAAAGCATCGGCAAAGGATAAAAAAAACAGGCTGCGCGCAAAATTTGGGAACCGGTTTTTCCGCCATTGATAGGGAAGCAGCGACGCGCAGACGTTATGGGTTATAAGCTTGGCCATCAGCGCAGATACTTGGTTAATTCGCGGCGGACTGCCGACAGCTCCTTTTCAAACAGTGGTAGAACTTTTTTGCGGATATCGTCCGGCATGCTGCGGCTTTTGTACACTCCGAAATATTCCTTCAAATATTCACTCACCCGCAGTTTAAATTTTGGGAATACGAGTTTTTTGAATTGCTCAATGACCTCCCCTTTCTCCCCACGCTTCAGCGAAAGATACATGGCCAGATAAACCTCTTCCTCCATACCGTAATAGATCTGGTTATTTTTCTGAAAGAAGAGGTTCTTAAAAAGATGAAGGTGGTTGCGGTCAAATAGATCCTTAGTGAATCCCGCGCTCTTTACGTCAATGCCAACGGCTTTCATAAATGCGTACATTGCCCCGCACTTCTCACAATTTTGGCACCAGCGATTTTTTTTTGCTGATTTGTTAAGCGCAAGACAGGACATCTGATATTTGGCCAACTCCGGATAACGTCGGTACAAAACCGCGATTTCCGCCATCTCATGCAGGGGTTCGACCAAGCTCAGCACCTTGACCGGACTTCCGCCCACCAAAGACACCAAAAGCCCCTGCTGCGCTGTCCAATCCGGATGCTGATCGTAAGCCGTCCAGTAAGTCAAAACACCTTCCTCATCAATCCCCGATTCCCCGCACGAGTGCTCGTTGCCAAAAGCGATGTATGGCGCATTCCAGTAGTACAAAAACGGAAGTGATAAAAGAGCGTATTCCGTGGTTTGCAGTCCCCAGCCCAGTTCCGTCTGCTTATTCCACAACTTGCCGTAACGCATGCTCCCCGGCCCGTATTTTACCGTATGCACCGGCAACCCAATTTTTTCGAACGCCTTAATGAGGGGCTTTTTGTGCTGATATTCGAAAGCGTGGCTGGGCTCGATGAAATAAACTAGGTGAACCTTCAGGCCGATCTCCTTCGCAACCGCGGCTGACAGCAGACTATCTTTGCCAAAGGTAAAAGGAATAACGATGTCTTTGTTCGGTTTGCGGGGTGCTCTCTGAGGCTCAGGCAAACTGATTTGGTCGTCTTTAAACGCAGCCACCGTATTCACGAACTTCTTAAGGTACGATACAGAGGATTTTTGGTCAACGTTGGCCGAGGCGGGCATGTCGTAGATCCCGTTTTTGAACAAAAACACTTCGCTGATCGGCCGGGAAGTTTTGTAATGAATCTCGGGGATGTTCAAAATTTGCGGAACAAAAAACGTGCTGCTTAATGTGATGTTGTCCTGAAAAACCTCTTTAAGCCGTCGGGGGAAAGCAGACCAAACAAACTCCGGGTATTCGAGCTTAAGCGGCTTCTTATTGACAATAACAGTAAGCCCGTTCTTTTCGATTTTGGAATCGACTTCAATAGCTTTGGGCATTTTCGATCAAAAATTATTTTTTTCTAAACACCAACACATCGCCTCCCCCGCCATCATAAAATTTCCCGGCAAAGGCCGCGCCTAAATTCTTGAAAAGTTTTTCCCATTCTTTTTCGGTTTTGACAGTAATTCTTAAATTGTCAGGACTGTGCTTTTGGGTCGAGTAAAGCGAATGCGTAAAACAGGTCGTGAAAAAAATGTATTGCTTTGCCCAAAGGACGAGGTTGGACAAAGCTTTTTCGACCTTGGCCTCAGGCATGTATTCCAAAACGTTAAAACAAACTACGGCGTCGAACTCCCCCCGCTTATACTTTGCCTCAAGGATGCTGCCCTTTCGGATATATTTCTTCATGCTGGGAAGCGCGTTTTTTATGGCATAATCCGAATATTCCAAGCCCGACGCTTCGCAGCCTAATTCGCACATTTTAGAAAGCAGATACCCTTGAGCGCAGCCGACATCCAAAACTTTCGGGCTGTAATCGGGTGGAAAAGTTTTTTTGATGCGCCTTGCAACCCGGCCTGTCCAAACACTGGCGATCTCTTCGTAATGTTCGTAATTGCCGCCGTTAAAATAAGACTTATCGAAGTCTTTGGAATGGAATAGCTTGATTTTTGCCTTGCTTGCCGTGCGTTTCATCTTAGGTCTTCCTTGCCGATTCTTTTGGGCGGAAAGAGGAAGGCGAAGACACTGCTGCCAGTTCCTTCCACTCCGGAATGCCTTTTATCTTTAAATTTCCGTTTTTGACAACCGCTCCGAAAAGAGAAGGGTCGTCGTCAAAATCGAGGTGCCCGCTGTCCAAATCCACAAAATCTACCGGGTAAGCAAGCGCCAGATAGGCCGCGGCTGTGATTGAGGCGTTGGATTCGTACATGCAGCCGAGCATAACGAGCTTGGATTTTTTTAACGCCAGCTCAATTATCTCTTTGCTCGCGAACGGGCCGCCGAATTTCATGAGCTTGATGTTGATACCGTCGGCATAATCGCGGCTCAGCAAAAATCTGGCTTCTTCGGCGGTTATTGCCGCTTCGTCAGCGATGATGGAAATCAATTTCAAATCCGTGAGTTTCTTGAGCTCTTCTTTGTGCGAAGCCTTAACCGGCTGTTCCATGCCCGCAATGCCTAAGTGGCTTACTGCGCGCAGAACCGTTTCAGCTTGTTTGAAGGAATAGCCTTGGTTGGCATCCAGCAAAAGCCGGGTACTCGAAGGCATTGCCTTCCGAACAGCCAAAATTTTCTTTATATCGCTCTCAGGGTCAAGCCCGCACTTCAGTTTGATGGTTTCAAAACCTTCTTTTATCCGCCTATCCACTTCATTTACTGTTTCGGGTAAGGATTTGATGCCGATAGTCACGACGATCTTTACGGATTCGCGGAATTTGCCGAAAAATTCCTGAGGCGCGTGCTTTTGCCTTTTGGCGGACAAATGCAGCAATGCGGTTTCGACCATTGCCTGGGCAGAAGGCAGCCTCGGGAACAACTCCCGGATCTTTTTGGAATACGAAGGCAGATCCTCGAAAGGAATAGAAAAAAAATCCGGACTAAGCCTTGCTTTTACCGCCTTATAAATCGCGTCGTTATTTTCTCCAGTCACTTCCTCGTCGGGGGCGGCGCTTCCCAAGCCGGTGTTTCCTAATTCGTCCACCAAAGCCAGCACCACCACTTCCGCCTCAGTCACTGTTTCGTAGGCGATCTTAAACGGCTCCCGAAAATGCATGGTTCTTTTTTCGATTAGTATGCGTTGGATCATTGGTTCTTGTAGCGCGTGGTGGTAATGCGCATGATCTCCTCAATGAGGTCGCTGTACTGCCAGCCGACGAGTTCTGCGGCTGCGGCCAAAGGTCCTTTCGGATGCAGCGAAGGCGACGGATCGATGCTGATAATGTTCGGGTTGAGATCTTTGTCGACTCGGATCTTGACCAGGCCCAAGTCTTCGCATTCCACGTTGTTATTGGCATCTAGCGCCATTTGAGTGATCAAAGACTCGAGTTTCTTGGGGATATTTTTGGGCGGCCGCTGGACCACAAAATTGTCGGACAATCCCTTCATTTCGGCCTTATCCTGAG
>JBLMZH010000024.1:0-9287 GCA_050258715.1 Acidobacteriaceae bacterium | reverse complement strand
AGCGCTTCGACCAATACCATGGCCTGGAAAAGGTCGGGCTAGTCGGATTTGCCATAGCCGGGCTCATATCTCCGACCATCGGGCTTATCACGTCGCATCCGCGCTCTGACCAGAAGCTCATTGCCAAATATTCCCTGTTTCTAAGCATCGTTATTTTCGCGATCTTCCTGTCCAACCGCTTCGTTCCGCAATCCTTTCAAGACCTGACCAAAGCAGTCACTGTCCTCAACATCATCCTTGTAGGAGAACTTTCCATCTTTATTGCGACCGAATTTCTAAAACGGCATTTCAGAATGGAAGTCTTCAGCGTACTGACTTCCATGCGGATCATCCTCGGGTTGCTTGTGATATTCGTTCTCTATACCGGCTTGGCATAAAGGATCAGTGTTAAGCACACTTTGAAATTTTCTCTGAAATACATATTTCGTCCGCTCGTCGGGCATAAAAAAACCTCCTTCGACCGATTTTGGCCGAAGGAGATCTCCTAGCGATTAGAGATCGCTCTGGATCAGGAAGGTGTTGAGGTAGTGGAAGGCCAGGATCCAGATGACGCTTGAGACAATGACACCGACGATAAAGCCGGAAAGGGCCGAAGCCAGAACTTCGCCGACTTTAAATTCGAAGTGCCGCGTCTCTTCGGAGATGAAATCACGGGCAATCTTGTGCATATCGAAAAGTTAATTCCTTATCAATATTAGCACAAAATAATCAAGCCTACGAATTCTTCGGTCTTTTGCAGGCGTTTTTCGTTTTCAAAAAACGCGCTGCCACGCAGTCCAAGCCGAAGCGTCAGGGTCGAAAAAGCTGACGAACCTGACACTCGGGTCGGCCCGAAGCGTGGCGTGGTAGTAGCTGACGCGCGGCACGGAGTGGAACTCGAAGGCAAAATGGCGGAGTTCCCAAGCCTGGTCCCAGTCATAACTGAAGCCGTAAGACCCAAGCTGAATGCCGCCGAACCTCGAGTCGCTCGATGCGGAATTTTCCAGATCCGACATGGCCTGCCTGACTTCGTCCCTGCAGCCTGAGGCAAACTCGGATTGGGCCGGCTCGAATCTTGGAACTTCGTTGTCTGGAAAGACCTTGACGTCCGCAAAAGAAAAACCGCGACAGACAAACACCTCGTAGGACAAAAATTTTTTTCTCCCGTCCTGTTCGAGATAAACAGCGGGAGAGGAAGCGGACTTGATCAGGCTGTTGTCTCTAGGCGGCCAAAGATACGAAGAGGTCGGAATCCGGCTCGTATCGGTTTGATTCGCCAGAGGATTGAACATCAACCTTGAAGAATCGAAGTTCAAGCCCCAATCGTTGAATACTGCAAAGGAAACCAAATACCGCCATTGCCCGAAAATCGCGTAAACCGCCGGGTCGGTCCATTTCGCCAAGGTTACCGGAGCTGAATATGAAAATCTGGCAGCATACGACGACGGGCCAATCGGAAAATAAACCGAAGCGATTGGCCGCGAATGTTTGGAAGTGACATTCTTGTAAAGCGCCAGATGAAGATGGGCACCGCGCCCTCCGGCAGTGGCACAAGTCGGCGACGGCGAACAATTGCCCGTTGCCCCGACTCTCCCAATGTACTGGCCAGCCAAAACCGGGTCGTTATTGGAAAGCCCCGGAGCAAATCCTTCCAAATGCGAAAGCCGCAAGGCAAATCCGGACATATTATCCGCGATCACGAGAGTGTTGCCGTAGCCGTCGAGGTGCTGATCAAACGCCGGATCCAAAACAATTCTTCCTGAAATCGGAGCGTAGACTTTTCTGCCTTCACTGAAGCAGCCGGCTGCCCAATCCTGGGCAAAATAATCGTCGCCTTGATGCGTGGCAATACCTGAGCTCCGGGTCAACGTCCATCCAGGCGTATCGAACGGCGGATAAATCCTCGAGATTCCGTTCGGATCCAAAACGATAAAGGATGGCTGGGATTGGGCCCATATTTGCCCGACATTCCCGAGAAACAAAAACAACATCCCTGCTCCAAAAAAGCGATTCATACCTGTCCTCCTTGAACTTTTGTGTTGGTTTGAAAAAACGGCAAGGTTTAATCATATTCAGTGAAAAAAATCGGGTCAAGCCACCCGGTTATCAACATTTTTTTTGACTAAAATCAGCCAAATTGAGAGAATGAGACATATGCCAAAAACCGACTTTCCGATAAAAACAATTTTAATAAACGCGGCTTACAAAAAAATCCTCAAGCCGCTGGCTTTCAAATTGGATGCGGAATATGTTCACGACCGTTTTACGGGCGTTGGGAAGACCCTCGGCAAATCAAAAATCGGAAAAAATCTGACGCACTGGCTGTTTGACTACGAGCATCCGGCGTTAAACCAAAAAATATTGGGAATCAAATTCAGAAATCCAGTTGGCCTGGCAGCGGGTTTCGACAAGAACGGTTTTTTGACCGATATCCTTCCGGAGGTCGGGTTTGGATTTGCCGAACTGGGATCGGTCACGGGAGAACCTTGCGAAGGGAATCCGAAACCCAGGCTCTGGCGACTTAAACAGTCCGGCTCGCTGGTTGTTTACTACGGACTTAAAAACGACGGCTGCGAAGCCATATCAAAGCGCCTCAAAGGCAGGCAGTTTAAAATTCCGATTGGAATAAGCATTGCCAAAACCAACAGCCCCAAAACCGCCGAAAGATCGGCGGCGATTGAAGATTATGTCAAAGCCTTTTCGGTTTTTACGGACATCGCGGATTATCTGACTGTAAATATCAGCTGCCCGAATGCTTTTGGCGGCCAACCGTTCACGGACGCGGAAAGTTTGGACCAACTGCTGGCCAGGGTCGATGCGATTCCTTATCAAAAGCCAATTTTCCTCAAGCTGTCCCCTGACCTGAGTGATTTGCAAATCGATCAAATCATTTCAGTCAGCGAAAAGCACCGGGTCAACGGCTTTATCTGCAGCAACCTTACGAAAAATCGAAACAACCCGCTGATCAAAGAATCGGTTCCGGGAATGGGCGGCATTTCCGGCAAGGCCTTGGACCGGCTTTCCGACGAGTTAATCAGAAAGGTCTATCAGAAAAGCCGCGGAAAATTCGTGATCATCGGCTGCGGCGGAATTTTTACGGCTGAGGATGCGTACCGCAAAATCAGGCTCGGAAGTTCGCTTGTTCAGCTTATTACGGGCATGATTTTTGAAGGGCCGCAAGCCATCGGAAACATCAATCGCGGCCTGGTGCGGCTTTTAAAACGGGATGGTTTTGCCAATGTTTCGGAAGCCGTGGGTGTTGATAACAAATACTATTGACACTCAAAGACTCAGGACTATAATGGAGGCGAAAGGAGAGAACCAGATGCAACAGGTTGGAACGCAAGCGTGCTAAGGTTTGTTTGCGGACAACCAGAAAGGCGGTTAGCCTTGTTGCCAAAAAAGGTTTATCAGAAACAAATGTACATAGCACGCTTTTGCTAAAAGCCGGCCCAATAAATATCACAGGCCGGTTTTTAGGAAGAAGAAAAGGGTGGAAAGGGCGGAAGGGGGAAATGGGAGTAATGGGAGAAATGGGAGAAATGGGAGTAAAGAGAAAATAATCAAAAAAAGAAAAGGGCCTGGCAGATCGAATGATCTGCCAGGCCCTTGTAGTTGTGGATCTTCCTCCTTGAAAGATTGGTTAACGGATCGGCGTTGCCGGGTGGCTCGAACCGACCATCGCCCCCAGACGGTTGGCTTGCGCCCGGTACGTCGTGGACTCGACTGCGAGCTGAGAGCCGGGATTTAGATCCTCGACCACGATGCTGAACCGCCGGTTTGCGGCCGCGGCAAAGTAGTTGCGGACATCGACCGTGGTCCTGGCATGAGCCTTGGCCTCGACCGAAATCAGGTCGCTGGTCCCGTCGTCGAACACGAGCTTGATTGACGGGAAGCTCGTCTGATCCGAGAGATTGAGAATCGAGACGAAGGTCTCGGCCTTGGTCTCGCCTCCGACCTCGGCTTCGGCCACTGCCCACTTGGCAGCAACCGCAGTCACCCCGGCAGAATTATGCATCTGCTTGGGCGAATCTGTCCCTCCTGACCAGGTCATAGTCCGCTCCGCCGCGATTGGCAGCGACGAATCTATCGTCATGGACAAAGCGACATTGGCCAGCTGCGGGTCTTCCTTGTCGACGAAGACCTTGCTCCTGCCCTCCGCCGGCACCGTGTAGTCCTTGACCACTTCCTGCCCGTTGGTGAGCAGATAGCGGACGCGGACTTGAGCATCGGCGGCCTGCGGGTTGAGAAGGTTGAGATAGAGGTCGAAGAACGGCCCCGTTCCACCTTCGGCAAAGTGCCAGGTGTTTGAAAGGGCGGAAACCGCCGCGCTTTGCATGACAGCACCGTAACCAACCGAAGCTGAGGACATGTACATCGAGCGCTCGACCACGATCGGATAATCGGAACGGATGATCGCGGCCGGCTGCGTATCGGACAAACCAGACACCCCGTCAACCGCCAGAGTGTAGCGGCTGAATCGCGGAATCTGATAGCTCTTGTTGATCTTGCGGCCGTTGGGCAGCAAGTAAGTGATCGAAACGGTCGGCTCGGTGCCGTACGGATTTTGGATAAGGTAGTAGAGGTCGGAGTACGCCCCGGTGGTACCCTCGGCCACGTACCAGTTGTTCATGGGAACGCCGGTTCCGTTCTGAAGGCTTGTGCCGACGCCTGTTGCGGTCAGCTTGCGCTCAACCGCAAATTCGGAAAGAGCATCCATCGTTGTGGCGAAGGTCGTTTTCGAAAGTTCGGGAATGGCGGCCGTATCAACGGTCAGACGGCCTTTTGCGGGAACGGCGTACTGCTTCCAAACGTTATTGGTCCCGGAGAGCTGGTACTCGACCTTGATCTCGATCGGCGCCTGGTTCGGGTTGAACAGGACGTACTCCGTGTGGAAGTAGTCGTTGTTCGCACCCTCGGCGAAGAAACGGACGGTCGGAACATCGGTCGAAGCCGATGCCTGATCCGTTTGCGCCGAAGCTGATTTTGCCGTTTCCGCCACAGCCGCTTCCGCAGTAGTGGCAGTCGGCGGCGTGTCCGCTTCAGCAGTCTTGCCCTTGGGCGCAGACGGCGAAGTCGAAGTCTTCGGAGCAGTCATCGACGAAACCAGATACGTCGTGGAAACCAGGGTCTGAGAGACCTTGATGTCCGCGTAGACTTCCATCGAATTCGGGCTTATCCCGGACGGGCTGTACGCCTGGACCGTAAAGTAGTAGCGGCCCGACTGCGGGAACGGCGGCATCCGGAATTCGGTAACCTTGCCGGCGTTGGTCTGGGTGGTGTAGGTGCCGGAGGTAATGCCGGAGTTGATGTAGTAGCCCGTGATGTCAGGTTCGGTGTTGGGGTCCCAGGCGATGCTCACCGTATCCGTGTAGTAAATGGCGACCTCAGCGTTGGCTGCCGAGGTGCCAGGCGGTCCCGTGCAGGTCAGGGTAAACTTGGTGCGGGCAGAAACCGCAACACTTGCACTGCCAGAAAGCGGCTGCGACCCTGACCAGGCTGCTCCTTTGTCATTGCTGGCGCTGCAGCTGGTGTAGCCGTAAGACGACCAAGTCAAAGTCGTGTTCTGGCCGGGGTCGACCACGGACGGATTGGCAGCAAAGTTGAACGTAGACGGGTAGTTGTAGGCGGTAAGTCTCGACGCCGGGATAGGCCGCTCGTAAACACCGCTTTTGCCGCCGCCAGTCGGATACCACCACCCCACTCCAAAATGGTTGATGTTGTTACCATCTTCCACATGGACAGCCAGGAGATAGTACGATTGGCCCGCGGTCAAAGGAATCTGCAAGGAACGCTGCTCCGCGTACATTAGCGCCGACCCACCCCATCCTGGAGGCGGTGCTGTAGCCTGCATCATTCTAGCGATCGGAGCCAGTCCTGCGAATGAAGGTGTCGGCGAGTACCAGAGCATGCACTTGTAGTTGCAGTTGATCCAAAAAAAGTAGTTCCCGGTAGTGGGCGCGGTGACTCGGGCCACATAACGAGCCACGAATCTTCCGCTCGTGTCATTTAAGGTGGCCTGCTGGAAAGAGACCGAGTTGACGGAAGTGCTGGTCGGTGTCCCGAGATAGGCAGGGTTGTCAACCAACGATTGCATGTTGGAGATGAACCGGCCGGACCAGACATCGCGCGTTACTCCCGCGGTTTGGGCAGAAGCTGTGGACGCGAACAATACGAAAAGCACGACGAACGAAGTCGGGGGTTTCATGTATCCTCCTGACGAGTTGCTGAAGATCTGTTGTCGGAATTTAACCGCTTGAAGAACGGAATTTCGACCAAGCAAAATACCAGATAAGGGTTTTGCTGTCAATCTTCTTATGGATTTTTTCCGAATCCCCGGTTTCCGGCTTAAGAAACCAAGCCTTGACAATATCGACAAAAGAGCTTAAGCTTTACCGTTAATTCTTAAATTTAACCAAATCTATGACCAGCTACTCAGACCAAGCAAAAATCACCAAACAAAAGGGAAATATGGCCAAAATCCTGGTTTTTGCCATGCTTTTTAGCCTGCTTGGCATGACCGTTTCGGATACTGCCCGGGCTGATTTTACTGCCCGCTGCACGGCCGCCGGGGTAGCTTTTTGCTCAGGCTTTGACTCATTTTCAGAAATTGATTATTTCTCTTATTGGAGTGAAACCGGCAATTACCCGACGCTGGACCAAACTGTTAAAGCCTCAGGGAACGGATCCATGAAATTCACGATCCCGAGCTTGACTCCGACCAATTCGTCCGGAGGCTGGGGAAGAGTCGTCGATGAAACGTCCAATGGTTATGAAGAAGGGAGCACTTTCTACGTCCAATTCCGCCAACGCCTGTCACCGGAAATGCTTAACCAGCCAATGGGCGGCAACGGCTGGAAACAAATGGAAATTACTTCTACTTATGGCGCATATGGCGACCCTTACAACATTGGCCTCTATAATCAAAATTTGGCCGGAACAGCAACACTTTACGTCGGTTCAAAAGCCTACACTCCGATCACATCTTTTAAATATGTTTCCGATCAATGGATGACTTTTTATATTAAAGTCAGCGTTGGATCATGGGGACAAGCCAACAGCAGCGTTGCTGTGTGGGCAAGCGACGAAACTCACCAACTTACCCAAATTTACAACGAAAGCGGAGTGACGCTTGATATTAACCCGAGAAATCCGGCCTTTCCTGGATATAACCAAGTTATACTAGCTCCGGAAAATGTTGGTAAATTAGCAACCACTTCCCACCTTCAGGCTACCACCTGGTACGACGAATTGATCGTCTCCCCAAATGCAATTGCTGATCCTTTTTCCGACAACCAAGCTCCGACCGTTCCCGCAAACCTCTCGGCAACCGCGGTTTCCGCAAACCAAATCAATCTTTCCTGGAGTGCCTCCACTGACAACTCCGGAGGCGCGGTCAAATACAATGTCTACCGCAACGGCAGCGCTACCCCGCTTGCCTCAGGCATCACGGCCACAACTTTTTCAGACACCGGACTGGCTGAAAACACCACCTACTCCTACGCGGTTTCTGCTGTTGACGGGAGCAACAACCAGTCGGCCTTGAGTATTGCCAAGCAGGCCACCACCTGGGACGTTACCGCCCCATCAGCCCCGGTCCTTGCAGGCGTTGCCGCTTCCTCTGGCCAAATCAACCTTTCCTGGAACGTCCCTTACGACAATGTCGGAGTGACAGGGTACAAAATCTACCGCAACAACAGCACGACCGAGATGGCAACCGTAGCCGTTAACAGCTACTCGGACGCAACCGTTGCCGGATCCACCACTTACACTTACCGGGTCGCGGCTTTTGACGCCAGAGGCAACCAGTCGGTTTTAAGCAACAGCGTCGTGGTCGCCACTCCGGCGCCGCCCGATACCGAAGCCCCTTCAGTCCCGGCCAACCTGACTGCTGCCGCAGTTTCCTCAAGTCAAATCGACCTTTCCTGGTCGGCTTCAACCGACAACAAAGCGGTGACCGGCTATAAAATCTTCCGCAATGGAAGTGCCGCGGAAATCGCGACAGTTTCCGGCACCACTTACCAAAACACGGGATTAACTCCTTCCACCGCTTACTCTTATACTGTTTCGGCTTTTGACGCCGCCGGAAATAATTCTTCAAAATCGACCCCGGCTCAAGCCACGACTCAAAATCTTCTGGACACTACCGCACCAACAGTGCCGGCCGGACTTTCTGCGGCCGCGGTGTCTTCCTCTCAAATCAACCTGAGCTGGCTTGCTTCTTCAGACAACATCCGCGTAACCGGCTATCGAATATACCGCAACGGAACCGAGATCGGAACTTCAGCCGTCACGTCTTACCAAAATACCGGACTCGATCCGGCAACGAGCTACTCGTACACACTTGCAGCTTTTGACGCAGCTGGGAATCTTTCCGGCCAGTCTCAACCCGCAACCGCGACCACGCAAGTCCCTCCGGACACCACAGCTCCTTCGGTTCCTACCGGACTTGCGGCCACAGTCGTTTCCGTAAGCCAGATCAATCTTTCCTGGAACGCCTCCACTGACAACGTCGGAGTTGCGGGCTACAGGATTTTCCAAAACGGAAACCTGATTGACTCCACAACCGCCACTTCTTATCAAAACATCAACCTTAAGGATTCGACGACCTACACTTACACGGTTTCCGCATTCGATGCGAAGGGCAACGTGTCCGCCCAATCAAGCCCGGCTTCTGCCAAAACCCTGACGCCTGCGGATACAACCGCGCCGTCGGTTCCCGCCAATCTTTCCGCCACTCCGGCTTCGGAAAGCGAGATTGATTTGTCCTGGTCAGCCTCGACAGACAATGTCGCAGTTAAGGGATACAATCTTTACCGCGACGGTTCGCTGATCGCGACTGTGACGGCCTTGTCCTACCGCGATTCAGGTCTGTCTTCATCCACAACCTACAGCTATTCAGCCGAAGCGTTTGACGCGGCAAACAATATTTCCGCCAAGTGCAGCCCGGTTTCCGCCACCACAAAAAATCCGCCGGATACCGAGGCTCCGTCAGTCCCGACAGGATTGATTGCCAGCAACATGACCGAATCCGAAATCGATCTTTTATGGGACGCTTCCACTGATAATGTTGCGGTGGCCGGATACAAGGTCTATCGCAATGAAATTGAAGCTGGAAACACCGGGATCACTTCCTACCGCGACGTAAGGCTGACCTCGGGAACCTCGTACACCTACGAGATCGCTGCCTTCGACGCTGCCGGTAATTTGTCGGGTCGCTCCCAATCGATAACGGCACAGACCAATCAAGTCGTAGTTCCGGTCTACCCGCAGATCAAATTCTTCCGGTCCGATACGAAGCGGGTCAG
>JBLMZH010000023.1:0-5642 GCA_050258715.1 Acidobacteriaceae bacterium | reverse complement strand
ATGCAGATCAGCACTGATTCCTGGACCGTGGATGTGCCGAACAAAAATTCCTCCACTTACCTGACGTATTTCAATGCTTATAAGTCGGCGCAAGAATCACAGACCACGGCCGTGGCCTCAGCCCAGGCCGCGGTAAACTCCGCCTCTGCCGCTTTGGATTCCGCTCAAGCCGCCTTGAATCTCAAAAAAGCTCAGGCCCGGCCGGCTGATATTAAAGCCGCCCAGGCCCAGGTTCTTTCCGCCCAGGGGCAGGTCGAATCCGCTTCGTCCGCGCTCGAAAATACGATTATCCGGGCTCCAGTAGACGGAACGATCACGAAGGCCGATATTAAGGTCGGCGAGCTGGCAAATGCCCTGTCGCCTTACTTTATCCTTCAGGACGTGGGAAATTTGCACTTACAGGCCAATGTCAGCGAGGCCAACATTGCCGTCATCAAGCCGGGGCAAACCGTTGAAGTGACTTTTGACGCCTTAAGCGCTGACAGGAAATTTACGGGCAAGATTGAAGAAGTTGACCCGGCATCAACCGTCGTTTCGGGAGTGGTCAACTATAAAGTCACGTCCTCAATTGAAAGTTCCGAGGATATCAAACCGGGCATGACGGCCAACATGATAATTCTTGCCGTGTCCAAGCCGCAGGCTCTGGCAGTGCCGTCGCGCGCGGTCATCATCAACGACGCGGGCAAGTTCGTGCGCATTGTAACCAACCTCAAGAAAAATCAATATCAGGAAATTCCCGTGACTTTGGGATTGAACGCTGACGATGGGCTGACCGAGATCCTTTCCGGGTTGACCGAAGGGCAAGAAATCGTGACATTCATCAACAAGAAATAAATGGCGCTTATCGAAATTACCGGACTCAATAAGGATTACGACAACGAGGGCGTGGTGACGCCGGTTTTGCACGAGCTGAACTTCAAGATCGAAGCCGGCGAATTTGTGGCGATCATGGGCCCTTCCGGGTCGGGAAAATCCACGCTCATGCACATTTTAGGTTTCCTTGACCGGCCGACTTCGGGCTCTTACACCTTTGAAGGAAAGGACACAGCCCAATTTAGCGAGGATACCTTGGCCAGCTTTCGGAACGAAAAAGTCGGCTTCGTGTTCCAGTCCTTCAACCTTTTGCCGCGCACGACCGTTTTGGAAAACGTCATGCTGCCTCTAAATTACAGCAAGAAAAAAAATTATTCGGCTTTGGCCAGGCAGGCTTTGGATTCCGTCGGCCTAAGCCATCGCCTGGATTATTACACCAATCAGATCTCGGGCGGGGAGAAGCAGCGCGTGGCCATTGCCAGAGCGCTCGTCAACGACCCGGCCGTGATTTTTGCGGACGAGCCCACCGGCAACCTTGATTCCAAATCCGGCAATGTGGTCATGGAAATTTTGCAGCACTTAAACGACGAAGGCCGGACCATTATTCTCGTCACTCACGAAAGCGACACCGCCAGCCACGCCAAGCGCATCCTTAAGATCAAGGACGGCATGATCATTTCCGACCAAAAGGTCAAGAACCGGACTATCGCCCAGGCGCAGCAGGAATTGGTAAAGTAACATTTACCGCTCGCTCTAAGATCAGTTCACTCCTAAAAAACCTAATGAACATCAAAGGCATTGCCAGACTGGTTTTTTCAACTTTACTGGCCCGCAAGGGCCGGTCGTTTTTGACCATCTTAGGCATTGTCATCGGCGTTTCGGGGGTCATCATCATCATTGCCATGGGCGCCTCAGCTCAAAATTTGATCCTGGGGCAGGTGACTAAGCTTGGAACCAACCTTTTGTCGGTCATGCCCGGGAAATCCAACGAAAACGGGCCGCCATCCCAGGCTTACGGCGTTCAGATCACCAGCCTGGTCACCGAAGATGCCGTGGCCTTACGAGACAAAAATCGCGTGCCTCACGCTGCGGGAGTGGTCGGGGCGGTGACGGGATCGGCCAACGTCATCTGGCAAAATCGCGAGTACGAAACCAGGTTTACCGGAACCGAGGCTGACTATCCGAAGATCGTCAATTTGAATATGCAAGCCGGCCGTTTTTTTGACGAGCGCGAAGACAAAGGGAACGCCAACGTCATCGTGCTCGGCTCAATGGTCAAAGACGAGCTGTTCGGGCAGGGGGAGGCTTTGGGCAAAGTGGTCAAGATCAAGAATGTCCCGTTTTTGGTGATCGGAGTGCTTGAGGAGAAAGGGTCGTTCATGTTCCAAAACCAGGACGACCAGGTCATGATTCCTTTGGAACTGGCCCAGCAGCAGCTTTTGGGCATTCATCATCTCCAGTCCATCAGCATTAAAGTGGACAGTTCCGAGAACATGGAATCGACGATAGCGGACGTCAAACAGGTTCTGATGGAACGCCACCGCATCAAGCGCGACATTGACGCTGATTTTACGGTGAGAAGCATCGCTGACGCCATAAAGATATTCACGCAAATCACCGACGCCTTGCGGCTGTTCCTTGTGTCCATGGCCGGGATCGCGCTCTTGGTTGGCGGTATTGGAATTTTAAATATTATGCTGGTCACGGTTGCTGAACGCACTCGCGAAATCGGGTTGAGAAAAGCCGTGGGTGCGACCAACTCCAGCGTTCTAAAACAATTTTTGCTGGAGTCCGCGGCCTTAACTTTACTTGGCGGAGTAATTGGAATCATAGTCGGGGTTTTGGTATCCTTTGCCCTGGCTTTAGTCGCTCAAGGCGCTGGCTTTGACTGGCCGTTTATAATTTCTCCAATTTCCATCGTTTTGGCTGTCGGCGTTTCAGTTTTAACAGGTGTCGTTTTCGGAATTTACCCGGCATTTAAAGCGTCCAGGCTAAGCCCGATCGACGCATTAAGGTACGAATAATGTTCAATTCCATTAAACTTGCATCAAAAGCCATTCGGCGGAACAAGGTCAGGACCGGACTGACTACTTTGGGGATTGTTATCGGCGTCGGAGCCGTGATTTTAGTGCTTTCCGCGGGTGCCGGCTTTGAAGGATTCATCAATGCTCAGGTTGACGCTTACGGCACCAACACGATCTTTGTCGAGACCAGAGTTCCTCCGACTGCCAAGGCGCGCGAGTCCGGAACTTCTTCGATGACGGGCGACATTGACCGGGCAATGTCATCGGTGGTGATCACGTCGCTTAAGGATAGCGACATCGAAGATATCAAGCGTTTGCCCAATGTGGCCACGGCTTACGGAATTGCCGCTGATCAAAAGGTTGTCAGTTTCCAGGACCAGGTCAAAATCGCCCTGATCTTCGGCACGGGCACGGAGCGCTTTGATATGGATACCACAAAGCTCGTTGAAGGCAGACCGTTTACCGAAGCCGAAAACTTAAGCGTTTCGCAGGTGGCGATCATCGGCAACAAGCTTGCCAAGGATTTATTCGGACAGAACGACCCCGTGGGCAAACAGGTCAAGGTCAAGGATTTAAATTTTGAGATTGTGGGCGTTTATGAGGAAAAGGGGAGCATGGGCGGAATGGACACGGACAATTCTTTGTTCGTGCCGCTTAAGACGGCCCAGAAAAAGCTGCTGGGCATCGATTATTTACTGATGATTCTGGTGCAGGCCAAGGACAAGAATTTGTCGTCTGCGACTGCGGAAGATATCCGGCTAACACTCAGAGACAACCACCAAATCAAGGACGCTTACAAGGATGACTTTAATGTCATGACAGCGGCCGAGGGCCTGGACATTTTTAATTCGATCTTTGCCGGGATCACTTTTTTGCTCATATCGATTGCGGCCATCTCGCTGGTTGTGGGAGGGGTCGGAATCATGAACATCATGTACGTCATTGTTACGGAGCGAACGAGCGAGATTGGACTGAAAAAAGCTTTGGGCGCTAAGAACCGCGACATCAGAACCGAGTTTTTGGCTGAGGCTATTTTTATCACGGTCATAGGGGGCATTGTCGGAATTTTGCTTGGGGCGTTTCTCTCGTTTATCTTAAGCTTGATTGCGAAAACCACGCTTTCTGACTGGGCTTTTGTTTTGCCGCTCAATGCGGTGATTATTGCCATCTCGGTCTCGGCTTCGATAGGCCTTATTTTTGGAGTGCTGCCGGCAACTCGCGCTGCCAAATTGGATCCGATCGAAGCTCTAAGATACGAATAAAATTACAATCAAAAAATTACAGACACCAAAATTAAATGAATTTGAAATCTGTAATTTTTTATTTCAGCGGGACAAATGCAAATCCTGGATATTCCTCAATTTCTAGGGCATTTGGCCCGATTTTTTTTACTTTCAAAACCGAGTTTTTTACCGGGATGACCATGCACCCGTTCAATGTTAATTGGCTGACAAGTTCCTTTGGGAGTTCGTGAGCTTCGGCTGAAACCAAAATTCTGGTAAACGGCGCTTCTTCTTCAAGCCCCAATACCTTGCCGGCCTTTTTTATTTCAGCGTGAGGAAAGCCGTATTTTTTCAAATTTTTGCGCCCCAATTCCAATACATCTTCCGATCGTTCAACTCCGAAGACCAAGCCGGTCTCAGTGACGATTTCTGATAAGAGCGCTGTCGTGTAGCCGGAACCTGATCCGACATCAAGAATCTTGTCGTTAACCTGCGGTTGTAGAAGTTCGATCATAAACGCCACTGTTGACGGTTGCGATATTGTCGAGCCTTGACTTAGCGGCAAAGGCTTATCCTCGTAAGCTTCTTTTTGCAAATGGTCAGGAACAAAATCCTTTCGGTCAACATCTAAAAAAGCTTCGATGATCAAAGGGGTTCGAAGAATTTTGTTTTTGATGAGTAAGGCGACCAGGCTCTCAGTGTTCATGGCCTTTAAGTGAATTGCTTTTATGCATTATACTATTGATTTTGAGCTTTTACTATTGTATGGTACGGATCAAACAAAGATCGCAATCAAAGTACAAGGAGGAGCGCGTGGCAAAGACTGTGGCAAACGGGGGACAGAAAGTCCTTTTGCCGAAATCAGCGGCTGAATTGGACGAGTTCCTGTTTCGAATCGGCGACAAGATGAGGCGCTTGCAGCTGATTGAAACCAAATTGAATGCGGCCTTGGAAAAGGCCAAAAAGGATGCGGACGAGCAGGCGCTGCCGCTTCGGCAAGAAGTCGAGAATTTGGTGGAAGGGATTCGGATCTATTCAGAGCTTAAGAAGGATGAACTGTTGAAAGGGGGCGAGCGATCCTTCAAGCTTGCGAACGGAACTATTGGCTGGCGCTGGTCAAAATGGAAGGTGGGCGAGATTACGGATTTGGCCGGTTTGATTAAAAAACTCAGGAAGCTCGATTTGAGCCGCTTCATCAGAAGACCGCCGCCGGAATTGGACAAGTCCGCTGCGCTTAAGGATCGGCTTGCCGCCGAAAAGGCCGGGATCCCGTTTAGCCGCAAAGAGATCTTTTTCGTTCAGCCGACTGAGGTCAGCGAGATCACTGTCGATTCTTCTGATCTCAAAATTGTCGTGGACGAAGAGACCGAATAGACGGATTTTGTACTCCGTCAGGCCTTGTTCCTGACGGAGTTTAAATTTGAAAACCTTCCGGCCAGCAATGAGAGTTGGGCTGAAAAATGCTTAACTCAGCGGTTATATTTTGATTTTTCCCCCGATTTTATTGACACCGTCAGCAATAGGTGGTAAATTATTAGCGCCGACTGACCGACGTTGAATCGGCTCAACTTGCATCTAAAGG
>JBLMZH010000022.1:0-15444 GCA_050258715.1 Acidobacteriaceae bacterium | reverse complement strand
ATGAGCTTCTGGTCAGAGCGCGGATGCGACGTGATAAGCCCGATGGTCGGAGATATGAGCCCGGCTATGGCAAATCCGACTAGCCCGACCTTTTCCAGGCCATGGTATTGGTCGAAGCGCTTCATGCGCAAAGCCAGCTCTTCGGTTCCAAAGGCAATGACCGCGAGCACGAACAAAGTTACGGCCACAAGGGCCAGCTCAAGTCCGAAATTTTTAAAGTTTTCAAAGGCGCAGATGACGGCCAAAGGAATTGCCACAAGCAATAGGGCGGTGGCCACGGTCCGGTCCGCTAAAAATCGGGAACCCTTTATCCGCCGTTTGTCGAATAGTCTTAGAAAAAAATCAACGCTTTCTTCCCACGAATAGATCAGCGTCAAAAGGGCGGTGAAGAGAATGATCTTTAGCATTTGCTCGGGTTAATTTTAAGCTGACCAGTATAGGGCTTTGTTTTACAACCGTCAACTTGGGCTCGTTTTGCTTTGAATTTCGGGGGTAAAAAAAATTTTTCCAAACTTTTCCAACAGCTGAAAGAAAATTTGTGTCGAATGTTCAAAAAAATCCGGAAATTTCGTGTTAAATGACGAATAATATCCGGGTTGCACAAAACTGCTTTGGCCTTTACACTCTATGTGAGGATTTACCAAATACCAATATGACTGAAAATTCCATGGACAGGCCGGTTAAGACGCTGGCTTCGCCCGAAGAGGCGGTGGCAAATTTTATCGGCGAACATTTTTTGGAATGGCTTTTGGACTACGTTACTGAGCGCGTCAAGATTTGGCCGGAGTTGGCCGAGATTCGAGCCAGCCAGCCGAAATTGGAGAAGCTGCGCAAGTATGCGGTCCAGCGCTACATTGCCGCAGAAGCGTTTTTGGGCGGCCGGGAAGGGGATCCGGGTTTTTTGGGTTTTGCGATTGCCAATCTTTCTGAATCTCCTGATCCCATGGCGGAAAACGCTTTGGGGATTTTGGAACAAAAACGGCAGGAAGAAATGGGGAAGGGCAGTGAAAGCAAGCACCAGCAGCTGTGGGTCAAATTTTTGAAATCGCTGGGAATCACGGATGAAGAGATTTCGCACGCCGAGCCGAAGGAAATGACCAGGCGCTACATTTCCGATCTTTCCGAAGTTTATTCGACCTCTGAGTGGCAAACGGCCATGGGAGCGTTTTTGGCCCACGAACGCGCCATCCCCGAAGAGTACGCGGCCATTTCGGAAATGATCAAAAAAAATACCGCTGTTTCAGCGGATGCTCTGGCCGTTTTTTCCTGGCACATAGGCATGGACGTCAAATATGTCATCAACACCCAGCACATGCTCGAGAAGATTGTCGTTGATCCGGAAAGCAAGCAGCTGGTGCTGGAAGGAATTTTAAGCCAGCTTTCGACCAGGCAGGAATTTTACCGCGGTTTGATGAAATACCTGAAATAAGTTTATTCGTTTTCAGGTTCGGACAGGTCTTCGGACCTGTTTTTTGTTTCCTTGGCAGCCTCATGCGCCTGTTTCCTGGCCTGCTTGATCGCTTCCAGGCTTTTTTCCACGCGCTCTTTGACCTGTTCGTCGTCCGTGGCGCTGTGGATGGCATTAAGCTGGGCTTCCTGTTCCGTGGCCAGCTGCTCGAGATTAGTCAGGATCTTTTTTGCCTTGGCTGAAGCCTTGGCGTCTCCCTTGGTTTCGGACCGTGCCTGCATTTGTTGAGCCGTGTTGACGGCGTTGACCAAAACTCTTTGGGACTCGTCAGCGGCCTTAAGCTTGATGGAGTAGGTTTGTTTGCTGTCGGGACCCACAAGCGGCAGGTTCGACATTTCCTTGACTCTTTCCGTGGCAATGTTCGACTGGATCTTGGCCTTCGTTCCCTGGGGAAGAGGCAGGCTCAGCATTGCGTTGTCCTCGATCTTATCCAAAAAATGAAGCTTGTCCCCGGGCTTCGAGGCCTGGGCAAAACTTAAAGCCCCGGTGAATGCGGCCAGAATCAAAACACAAATGCCAACGCCGAGCCGGAAAGCCCATGATTTAACTGGCGAATTTTTTTCCGGGACCATTTCAAATTTTTGCCGGTGAATGGAGTTGATCAGCCTTTGTTTGACCCCGTTGCGGTCGAACTCAAAATCCGTCCTGCTTTCAGAGAGGAGGCCGATGATATCGGAATTATTTTTTCGAGGGTCGTTGGTCATACGTTTTTTCGGGCTGATACTGTTCCAGTTTTTTCTTGAGAGCTTTAACGGCGCGGTGCTGGAGCACGCGCACTCCGATCAGGGTCTTTTTCATCACGGCTGCGGTTTCCGCCACGGTCAGATCCTGTTTAAAGCGAAGTTCCAAAACCAGGCGGTGGTCCAGCGAGAGCTTGTCCATGGCTTCCCAAAGGAAACGATAGTCTTCGTAATGGGTGGGGTTCAGCGAAAGCTGACTTAAATTTTCAACCTTGTCGAGCTCGACCGTCTGCTTTTTTGTCCGCCAGTGGTCGATCACGGTGTAATTGGCGATTTGGAACAACCAAGTCGAAAACTTGGCCCCCTGCTGTTGGTAAGTGCCAATATTGTTCCAAGCCTTCAGGAATACGGTGTGCAGGAGGTCCTCCGCTGTTTGCCTGTGCTTTAAGCGCGAAAAAAGAAAGTTGAACAGGCGCTGGGAATAGGTTTCGTAGATTTGATCAAAGGCCTGCATTTCGCCCTGCTTGGCCCTTAAGACCAGGTTTTGTATTTCGTTTTCTAACAACATAAATTAATCGAAAAATCCAGTCTGAAGTTACAGCCTTCTCATTATACAGCAGTTTATAAATGCCCCAAGCAGCGGCTGTGATTTTGGGCCAAAAAATGATAAAATACCTGTATATTCTTGAGTTAAAAGGGTGTTTAATGGCTAAAATCGTGGAAGGAAAAAAGATCGCGGACCAAATCCTTAAGGTTTGCAAACAGACTGTCTTTAAGCGAGCTCTTAAGCCTCGGCTGGCGGTGATTTTGGTCGGCGCCGACCCGGCGTCCGCCACTTACGTCCGGAAGAAACAGGAAGCGGCGGAGAGCATCGGGATTGAGTGCAAGGTCTATCGGTTTGAGAAAAACATTTCCAACACTGAGCTTATAAGTCAGATCAGAAAGATCCAGTCGCAAAAACTGTCCGGGATCATTGTTCAGCTGCCGCTGCCTAAAGGGCTTGATAAAAAATCGATCCTGAATGAATTAAAGCCTGACATTGATGTTGACTATTTGTCCTGGGAATCGCTGGGCAAACTCGTTATCGGCGAAAACCCGATCGTGCCCGCAGCTCCCGGCGCTATTCTGGAGATCCTGGATTTTTACAAAGTTAAAATTTACGGCCGGCACGTGGTTGTTGTGGGTCAGGGCGATTTGATCGGCAAGCCTTTGGTCAATTTGCTTATTCAAAAACCTATGACGGTCACGGCCTGCAACAAGCAAACCAAAGATCTGGCAAAAATTACCAGGCAGGCCGACATTTTGATTACGGGAGTCGGGGAGCCGGGGCTAATTCGCGCGAATATGGTCAAGGCTGGAGCAGTGGTAATCGACGCGGGTACAAGTTTTGTCAAAGGCAAGATCTTTGGCGACGTGGATTTTAAGAATGTTTCCAAAAAAGCGAGTCTGATCACGCCCACACCCGGCGGGGTCGGCCCAATCACGGTTGCCAAGCTTCTTCAGAACACGGTTTCGATTGCTTTAAGTCAAAACAATAAATAAATGTTCGATACCATCATAATCGGAGGTGGAATAGCGGGGTTTACCGCAGCGCTGTTTGCGGCCAGGCGCGGGCTGTCGGTTTTGGTCATTGCCAAGGATATCGGCGGCCAGGCCAACTCCACTGATCTGATCGAAAATTTTCCGGGAATAGGTCAAACCAGCGGATTTGGACTGGTCGCGACGATTCGAAAGCAGGCCGAAAAGTTCGGCATCAATCTGGTCATTGCCGAAGCCACGAAGATCAAAAAAATCTCCGGCGGATTCGTGGTCACGGCCTTTGGCTCCCAGTACAAATCGCAAACCTTGATCCTTTGCCTTGGGAAAACCCCGAAGGATATGGGAGTGTCCGGCGAGGAATTTTACAAAGGGCGCGGCATTTCTTACTGCGTTGACTGCGACGGTCCGCTGTTTAAGAAAAAACAAGTGGCGGTTGTCGGGGCCGGCGAGTATGTTCTGGACTCGACCTTAACCTTGTCGAAATTCTGCCGCAACGTTTTCTGCCTGATTCCTTCGGAAAAATTATTCGGGCACCCGGCCTTGATCAAAGCCGTCCAGAATCGCAAGAACGTTTCTGTTATGTCCTACTCCCAGGTCCTTTCGATCCAAGGAGCGGAAAAAGTCGAAGGTCTGGAATACCTGAATTTGGCCAATGAAAAACAGATTTTGAAAATTGACGGAATCTTTGTAGAATTAGGATACTCGATTAAGCCCGAACTTTATCAGGAACTCCTCGAAACCGACGAATTGGGCCAAATTGTCACGGGATCCGGGCAATCAACCTCGGTTTCCGGGATATTTGCCGCCGGCGATATCACAGACAGCCCTTACAAACAGGCGGTGATATCTTCGGGCCAGGCAGCTTCGGCCGCGCTCAGCGCTTTCGACTATCTGATGAGGCAAAAAGGGGCAACGGGTCTTTCGTCCGATTGGACACAGATAAAAATATTAAAGAAGTAAGGAAGGAACACAAAATGGATGCTTCAAGGCATTTTAAAGTGATCATTATCGGATCGGGCCCGGCGGGATTGACCGCCGGAGTTTACGCTTCGCGCGCCAATTTGAGCCCGTTGATCGTCGCGGGATTTTCTTTCGGCGGCCAGCTGATGCTGACTACCGAGGTCGAAAATTTTCCTGGGTTCCCGGAAGGAATTTTGGGCCAGGAACTGATGCAAAAAATGATCAAGCAGGCCGAAAGATTTGGCGGCAAAATTCTTTATGAGGATGTAAGCAAGGTTGATTTTTCCAATAAGCCTTTCAAAGTTACGGTTGCCGACCACGAATATACGGCTGATTCGGTCATTGTTGCCACCGGCGCTTCCAGCTTGTGGCTGGGACTTCCCTCTGAAGAGCGGCTGCGCGGCAAAGGAGTTTCTTCGTGCGCGACCTGCGACGGATTTTTCTTTAAGGGCAAGGAAATCATCGTGGTCGGCGGCGGGGATGCGGCCATGGAGGAAGCTTCATATCTTACCAAGTTCGCAAGCAAAGTCACGGTCATTCACCGCAGCGACCAATTGCGGGCTTCGAAAATCATGCAGGATCGCGTTTTGGCCAATCCCAAAGTTTCCGTGGTTTACAACACCGTGGTTGATGAGTTTTTGGGCAAAGACCATCTGGAAGGAGTCAGGCTCAAGGACGCCAAGTCCGGCGAAACCAGAGAGATGCCGATCGGAGGAGTATTCGTTGCTATTGGGCACAAGCCGAACACCGAGCTTTTCAAGGATCAGATTGAAGTTGACGTCAAAGGCTACATTGTCGCGAAAGACACGACAAAAACTTCCGTTGAAGGGGTATTTGTGGCCGGCGACGTGAAGGATTACCGCTACCGCCAGGCTGTGACAGCTGCCGGCATGGGCTGCATGGCCGCCTTGGACGCCGAAAAGTATCTGGAAATGGATAAGGGATAATTGATTGAAGATTTAATAATTGAAAATTGAAAATTTGGAATTCAAAATCTTCAATTTTTTAATGAATCTTCAATCTTCAATTTTCAATCTTCAATTTTGAAACATGGAAACCGAACTGGTCACAATTAAAACTAGCGACGGGCTGAAACTGTCCGGCAAGTACAACAAAGGATCGAAGCCTTTCGGCGTTGTTATGCTCCACATGATGGGCGAGACCAAGGATTCCTATGACATGCTGGCGGGGCACTTGTCCGCCAACGGCTTCCACACTCTGGCATTCGACCTGAGGGGACACGGCGACTCGGAAGGCGGCGATTATCAGGATTACAGCGATGCCCAGCACCAGGAGTCGGTTCTGGATATTGACGCCGCTATCAGTTTTTTGCTAGAAAAAGAACCGGGGATGGCCGTTGGTTTGGTGGGGGCGAGTATCGGCGCGAATCTGGCAATCCGATACATTGTGGATCATCCGGTTTGGTTTTTGGTCGCGCTTTCTCCCGGCATCAATTATCGCGGCCTGGATGCCTTCGTCGACCTCGAGGATATGAACAATGACTGCCCGATGCTGTTCGTTTCCTGCAGGGACGATGCTTCGGCTTACCGCAACGACCACATGGTTCAGACCCTGTACGACACCTGCTTGAGCAAAAATAAAAAGATCAAGATCTACGAAAAGGGAGGGCATGGAACCGACATACTTAAGTACCAACCCAATGCCATGCTGATGGTGGTGGATTGGATAACGGAGAGAATCAATGGCTAAGATAAACATGTACAAGAGCGCGATGGAAAATCTGTCCAACGCCGCCAAGATCCTTAAACTTGATCAGGAAATATTATCGAGGCTTTCCAAACCCGACCGCATCCTGACCGTGGCAATTCCCGTTAAGATGGATGACGGAAAGACCCAGGTCTTTGAAGGCTACCGCGTGCAGCACAATGACGCCAGAGGCCCTTACAAAGGCGGTTTGCGCTATCATCCGCAGGTCGACATGAGCGAAGTGAAGGCCTTGGCTTTTTTGATGGCAATAAAGAACGCGGTAGTAAACGTTCCGTACGGCGGCGGCAAGGGCGGAATCACGGTCGATCCGAAAAAACTGTCGAAGGGCGAATTGGAGAGGCTGTCGCGCGGTTTTATCCAGAAGATTTATAAATTTATCGGGCCTCAGGTCGATGTTCCAGCGCCCGACGTCAACACCACGCCGCAGATCATGGCCTGGATGGTGGATGAATATTCCAAACTGGTCGGGCAATTTACGCCGGGCGTGATCACGGGCAAGCCGTTGTCTTTAAACGGCAGCCAGGGCCGGGAGGAAGCCACCGGCTTCGGGGGAGTGGAAGTGCTGAAGGCGGCTGTTAAACATTTTAAGCTGAAAAAGAACGCCACCGTCGCCATTCAGGGCTTTGGCAACGTCGGGAATTTCTTTGCCAAACTTGCGGAAAAGGCCGGCTTTAGAGTGGTGGCCGTATCCGATTCGAATTCCGGGATCTATTCGCCCAAAGGATTGCCGATCGCCAAAGTGATCGAATGGAAAAAGCAGATGGGCAAAGTGGCGGGATTCCCGGGCTCGACCGAAATCAAGAACGAAAAACTTTTGGAACTGCCGGTCGACATTCTGGTGCCCGCGGCTTTGGAAAATCAGATTCACAAAAACAATGCCCGCAAGATCAAGGCCGGGCTTATCGTCGAAATGGCCAACGGCCCGATCGCGTCCGAAGCCGATCCGATTTTGGCCAGGCGGGGAATCCCCGTTGTGCCGGACGTGTTGGCTAATTCCGGCGGCGTGGCCACTTCCTATTTGGAATGGGTCCAGAATCTTTCCGGGATCTATTGGAGCCGCGAAGAAGTTTTGGGCCGGCTTGAAATGTTCATGAGCCAGGCGTTTAAAGATGTCGTGGAAGCCAGCGAAAGGCATGGTGCCACTCTTCGGATGGGCGCTTTTATCCTCGCAGTCGAACGCATCGCAGCCGCCATGAAGGTCCGCGGATAAATGCAATTTTAAAAAGCCCGGCTTTTGCCGGGCTTTTATTTATGCTTTAAAATCAAGTTATGATTTGGAAAAAGAACGAAGTCTTAATAATGGTTATTTCGTCAGTCTCGCTTTTGGGAGCAATGCTTTTGCCGCCTTTCGTTTCGGATTTGCCGGTTGTTTTAAGCAGAAGTGATGTTGCCTGGCACTTTGACGGGCAATCGAATTTTTTTGAATGGCAGTATTTTTGGGCTCAAAACGACACCGGGCAGTGGCTGATCGTTTCCGCGGGTCAGTCGCTTAAGGGTGATTTTTTGACCGTGGCTTTTGGCGGCGGAACAGGGAATCCAAAAACTCACTACTACCCGGGGAAGCTTTCGGTCGATCAATTCGGGAATTTGTCGTTTGATTCCATCAGCGCCAAGTATACGCAAAGTTCGGTTAGCGGCAGTTATCAAGTTGCAGTTAAATCGTCCGATTTGGATTTTAGCGGAAAGTTTAAAGTAAAAAGTTTGCCGCTCAGGCACGGTGATGTAAAACTTTCGGATTTAGTCACGACCCCCAATTATTATTCTTTGCCCATGGAGGTTTCGGGAACGTTGTCGTTTGAAGGAAGGAAATATATTTTTGACAGATCGCCCGCGTTGAATGATCATCAGTACGGAATTACGGATGATATTCCCAAAGCCAGGGATTGGTCCCTGGCTTTTGACCACACTTGGGTCTACGCAGACCTTTCTTCTGTCCGGGTGGCAGCTGCAAGTTTGCCTGACGCAGGCTATCTGATTCTTCAGGAATCAAACGGCCGGACAACAAAAACAAACGACGCGAAGATTGAAGTTTCAGAAAGGTTCCAAAACAATTTGCCGAAGAAGATCCGGCTTACCTCTCAAAATTTAGGCGTTGAATTGACGGTTGAAATTCCTAAAGGGGAGGGGGCTTCGACCGATAATTTGTTTTTGGAGGATGGCTCGGCAGTAGTGTCGGGAACGATTAACGGCCAACATTTTGACGGTCTGGGGATAATCGAATCGGGCAATAAAAACTAAATAACCTCCAAAGATTCGACAAAAAAACAGCCATTTCCGGCTGTTTTTGGCTATTCTCCTATTCGCGCGAATAAGAGAATAGCCTAAAAAAAGAAGTTGGTTTATTGGCTGGCGCGCTCCACGTACTGGCCGTTTCTGGTGTCGACCCGGATGACGTCGCCTTCCTTGATGAACAGGGGAACGTTGACGGAAATTCCGGTTTCGAGCTGGGCCGGCTTGCTGCCGCCCTGGGCCGTATCGCCGCGCACTCCCGGCGCTGTTTCAACAACTTTGAGTTCGATCTTAATCGGCATTTCAAGCCCGATCGGCCTGTCTTCGAAGAACATAATGGTCGAATCAGTGCCTTCCTTAAGAAATCCCATCTGATCTGAAACCAAAGTTTTCGGCACGGTGATGGTTTCGAACGTTTCCGGGTTCATGAAGTGCGAGCCTTCGTCGTCATTGTAGAGGAACTGGGCCTTGTTCTTGGAAACTTCCGCGCCCTCGATCTTTTCTCCGTATTTGAAGGAATACTCCATGACTTTTCCGGTGATGAGGTTGCGAAGCTTGGTTTGGATTACGGGTTTGCGCTGGGCCGTGCGCATGAAGTTCGACCAAATGACTTGGTACGGTTCATTGTTGTATTTGATGATCTGGCCGGTGCCTTTGAGGTCTGAAAAATCTAAAACAGACATGGTTGGTGGTTAATGGGTATCTCTTTAAACAGCTAACTTGCCGGCAGCGGCAAGCTGCCAAATGAAAGGTTGCGTTTCTAGCTGCTGACGAACGGCAAGAGCGCCATGTGGCGGGCGCGCTTTAAGGCCCGAGACACCATGCGCTGGTGCTTGCCGCAAGTCCCGGTCTTGGTGGAGGACAGGATCTTGGCGTGAGGGGACATGAACTTGCGCAAAAATTGCGTGTCCTTGTAATCCACGAAAGAGATCTTGTCCATGCAAAAGACGCAGGGCTTTCTGGTGGTGTTGGTTACTGGTGGCATGATTAAATCAATTCGTTAATTCTTCTTAACTAACAATCCTCAATCTTCAATTCTCAATTCGTAATTCTAAAAAGGCATATCCGCATCGTCGATTTGGATCTCGGCGGTCGGCGCTTCAGGTGCTGGGGCTGGCTGTTCAGCTTCCTGCCGTCCGCTGCTGGCGGGGGCTTGAGAGCTGCCTGCTCCGCCGGGCCGGCCGAGCATGATCATGTTGTCGGCGACGATCTCGGTGCGATAGCGCTTCTGCCCGCTGGTTTTGTCGTCCCAGCTGCGGGTCTGCAAACGGCCTTCGATATAGACTTGCGATCCCTTCTTAAGGTACTGACCGACAATGTCGCCGAGCTTGCGCCAAGCAACGACATTGTGGAATTCGGTTTGTTCCTGCTTCTGTCCGGCCTGGTTGGTCCAGTTAAAGCTGGTCGCCAGAGAGAATGAAGCGACGTTGGCGCCGTTGGGCGTGGTCCGGATTTCGGGATCCCGGGTTAAGCGCCCGATGATCATGACTTTATTAAGGTCCATATGTTTTTGCTTAATTTAATTGTTTAAGGGTTGATTTTAGCAATTGGCCCTTTTCGGTCAAGTTATGACCTGTGGAAACCTTATTGGTTCAAGTCTTCCGAATCCAGCGCCTGCTTGATCTTTTCTTCGAGTTCATTGTCAGTGATCTTGATCTCTTCGGCCGTGGTGGCTTTTGCCGCTTCGGCTTTGGCAGCACCCGCTTTGCGGGCAGCCTTGGCTTTTTCCTGAGCCTTCTTATCCTTGGCCTGTCTGATTTCCATATCGTCGAGATTGGCAACCAGGTAGCGGATGATGGTCTCAAGGCTGCGGAGCTTGTTGTCGAGCTCGCGCATTTTTTCCGGCGGAAGGTTAAAGGTCTGTAAAACATAAAAACCGTTCCGGGTCTTTTTGATCGGATATGCCAGTTTTTTCTTTCCGAGCATTTCGGTGGCAAGCATCGTGCCGCCTTGTGCGAGGATGAACTTTTCGACCTCTTGCGAGATCGCCGGCACATCGTTGTCGGATACGGCTGAGGACAAGATGTACATCAGCTCATATTTCGGCATAAGAATCCTTTCTGACTCTTATCGCCCCGCGTCAAGCGCAGGACGAATATGTCGCTAATTATTAAGTTTTCTGCTGGGTTATCTTACCAGTTATGGGGGGCTTGGTCAAGCCTAAGGACTAAACCTGAAGTGCGCCACATCGCCGTCTTTCATGACGTACTCTTTGCCTTCGATCCGAAGCCAACCTTTGTCGCGCGCGGCCGCATAAGAGCCGGCCTCTAAAAGTTTGTCCCAGCCGATAATTTCCGCCTTGATGAATCCTTTTTCAAAGTCCGTATGAATAACGCCCGCGGCTTGCGGCGCCTTGGTGCCGTGGACGATGGTCCAAGCCTTGGATTCAATGGGCCCGGCAGTGAAAAAAGTAATAAGGTTTAGGAGTTTGTAAGCTTCTCTCGCCAACCGGTCCAGGCCGGATTCTTTGATGCCCAATTCCTTCATGTACTCGATCTTTTCGTTCTCGGAAAGTTCGGACAGCTCGGCTTCGATCTTTACGTCGATCGGCAGCATTTTTATGCCGTCAATGTCCGGCACCTCTGTAGCCGAAGTATTGGCAATGTACATGGTCGGCTTCATGGTCAAAAGCTGGAGGTCTTTGATCAGGGCTTGTTCTTCATGGTTTAACTCGAGTCTGCGGGCAAGAATTCCTTTTTCCAAAGCGTCCTTCAGTTTCTCGACCACTGCTTTTTTTGCGATCGCGATTTTGTCCCCGGACTTAACGTCCCGGTGCAAACTTTCCAGCCTTTTGTTGACAGTGGAGAGATCGGCCAGCATCAATTCCAAATCAAGAACTTCAATGTCGCGCTTGGGATCAACCGAGCCGTCAACGTGGATGATGTCTTTGCTCTCAAAAAATCTGACCACTTCGACCACGGCGTCAACTTCCCTGATGTGAGACAAAAATTTATTGCCCAGGCCAGCGCCTTCCGCCGCGCCCTTGACCAGGCCGGCGATGTCCAAGAATTCGATAGTGGTCGGCACGCGCTTGGCAGATTTTTCCTGAATGGCCAGTTTTTCAATTCGTTCGTCGGGCACGGCAATCACGCCGACGTTCGGGTCGATCGTGGTGAACGGAAAATTCGAGGCCGGCACCCCGTTCTTGGTCAAAGCGTTGAAAAGCGTTGATTTGCCGACGTTCGGCAGTCCGACTATGCCTACTGAAAATGACATAAGAAATAAACTAAAGATCAATTGCGGCTTCCATTATAGCAAAGGCCTTTAGCATTGACTAATTGCCGTTTTTTTGCTACCATTATTCATCAACGCGCCAGCAAAGGCCTGATACTCAAGGAGGATATCGTGTCAAAGCGGGCCAGCGACAGGTTTTTGGAGAAGCTTCGGAAGCTTTACTCCAGGCCGGAAGCTGTGTTCAACGGATTGCGGGTCGCAAGTGTGACGCGGGATGCTGATTCGAACAACCGAATCACCATCACCTTGTCCAACCGGACCCGGCTCACGGGAGCGATCGTGGAAGAGGGAGGTTCGTTCCAGGTGGTCCTCGACGGCGGGAAGCGACTCGACTTCCCGGCCGAGTTTGGGGCCGACATCCACTAGTCCCTCACCTCACCACCGCTTCCAAGCTGAAAACGGGCAGTCCCACTAGGGATTGCCCGTTCTTTTATTTCTAGCAAGCGAACTATTTAGTCTCTTTGTTTTGCCACTCTTCTTTAAGTGCGAGGAAACGTTCAAGCTCTTTTTCCGCCTGGGCTTTCAGTTTTGGATCTTTGGTCCGCAAAATGACGAAGCGGAGGCTGTTGATCGTGCCTTCAAAAAACTGTTCGACGAGTTTTTTATGCTGGTCCAAATCGAGGTCGGAAAGGAACGTCTTGGCCTCGCTTCGATCCAATGGCACGACCACTCTGGGAATGGAACGGCCTTCGATTGTGGCGAACGGCTTGTTCATCAAGGATTCCATTTTTTTTTGAATGTTCTCGCGGCTAAAGCCGACCGTGATTTGCCAGGCCGAAGCGGGTATCTTTGGCCCCTCGGGCCAATAGGAGACCGTGTCTGTTTCCTGGCCATGGCCGATGTGCAGTTTTCCCGCGTCCTCAAGCTCCGTTGTTCTTCTGACTCTGAGCCCCGGTACGAGCTTTTTGGTAATTTCAATAAACGCCTCTTCGCCGATCTCGCCGTCGTTTTCCGACGCTTCAACTTCGTGCGGGTCAATTTCTCTGATGTAGGAATCCTCCGGGCCCATTCTTCTCATATGTTTTCCCAATTAAATTTGAACTGAACCTATTATACCTTACCAATACTTTTTGCTAAACTAAAGCCATGAAAACAGATCCAACAATTTTCAAAGCTTACGATATCCGCGGGATTTATCCCGAACAGATCAATGAGGAAGCGGTTTACGCCATTGCCCAGGCTTTTGCCAAATTTTTAGGACCCAAAACCGTGGCTTTGGGCCGCGATGTTAGGCTTTCGGGGCCGAGCCTTTGGGAAGCGGCCAAGAACGGCCTAATCGATCACGGCGTTAACGTCATCGATATCGGGGTCATTTCCACTGACATGTATTATTTTGCGGTTGCTAATTATGGATTCGATGCTGGGATCACAATTTCAGCCTCGCATAATCCCAAAGAATATAACGGCATGAAAATGGTCCGCAAAGGCGCCTTGCCGATTTCGGGGGACACGGGGATTAAGGAAATAATGGAGACCGTGCTGTCCGGCTATAAGTTTAAGGCCGAGACAAAGGGAACTGTTGAGAAAAAAGATATTGTCGATGACTATTTGAAAAAATGCCTGTCATTTGTCGATGCGGCAAAGCTTAAGCCGTTTAAGGTCGTGGCCAACGGCATGTTCGGCCCGGTCCTTAAAAATGTCATGAGGATGGGATTGCCGATCACGATCATTCCTTTAAACGAAGTCCCTGACGGCAATTTTCCCAAGGGCCAGCCCGATCCCGCGCAAGAGGCGAACCGCAAGGAGACGGAAGAGCTGATTAAAAAAGAACATCCTGATTTTGGCGTTGCCTGGGATGCGGACGCTGATCGGTTCTTTTTGTTTGACGAGAACGGGCGGTTCATTCCCGGATATTATCTGACGGCTTTCTTTGGCCGATACTTCGCCTCGAAAGTTCCGGGTGCCAAGGTCATTTATGATCCGAGGGCGGTTTGGGCGACTGTTGATCTGGTGCGCGAAGCCGGCGGTAAACCCTTAATCAGCAAAGCCGGGCACAGCTTCATCAAGGAAAGAATGCGCAAAGAGGATGCTGTTTTCGCCGGAGAGATGAGCGGCCACTTTTATTTTCGCGATTTCTATTATGCCGACAACGGCCTGATTCCGTTTTTGCTTCTATTGGAAATTTTTTCCCAATCGGATCAGAAAGTTTCGCAAATTTTTGATCCGTTCTTTGAAAAGTATCCGATGTCGGGCGAGATCAACATCAAAATTGAGTCCCCAGACCAGGTTAACATTGTGCTCGCCAAACTCGAGACGGAATTCCCGGGAGCGCGGATCGAAAAAATCGACGGCTTGTCCCTGGAGTTTCCTGACTGGCGGGCAAACGTCCGCGGCTCGAACACGGAGCCGCTGCTGCGCATCAACCTCGAGGCAAAAACTCCGGAATTAGTTAGGGTATATTTGGAAAAGATCAAATCCCCGCTTTAAATATTGGCAAAAGAAGAAGCGCGCACCGATAAATCGGATGCGCGCTTTTCGTGAGAGTCCCTAGTGGGGCAGGGTGCTTCGTAGTTGGCACTTCTTGGCCTGTCAGTAGTCGGCGGCCAGCTGTCCGGCGACAGGTGCCAGCAAATCCTCCACGATCCGGTTGAGATTCGCCGTTGCCTCCGGCAGTTCCTCGCCGTCCTCGTACTTTCCGAACCCGGTGACCGTAAGGTTCTTCTGGAACCTTTCCGGTTCAAAGGGCGTGTCGCCGAAGTCGATGTCCACGCTTTTCGGGTCCAAGGGGCTGATTCGGCAGGGCATTGGCACGCCGCCGTCAAAGCTTCCGATCGCGGCAAAAACGAGAATGACTCTGGCTTCCGCTTCCGTTCTGCAGCTCACCCAGTACTTCGCCATGGTTCCTCCTTAGAAAACAAAAGAGCCGGTTTGGATGCGGCTCTAGATGAGACCTATTTTTTCTTTCACTTCGATCAAAGTCGAGTTAGCGATCTTGCTGGCTTTGATAGTTCCTTCATTAAGGATTTCGGTAATTTGCTTCGGGTGCGCCATCAGTTCCTGCTTCTTATCCCTAAATCCGGCCAGCTTTTCGGAAATAATGCGGGCCAGTTCTTGCTTGAGCTCGGAGTATTTGATGGTGTTGTTCTTTTGCTGAGTTTCAAAGGCCTTGACCGTGGCTTGGTCGGCAAAATGAGAAAGGATTAAAAACAGATTCTCGACTCCGGGCGATTTTTGCTTGGCGTCGGTTGCGGTCACGGCTTTTTTGAGCTTTCTTAATATCTCGGTAGGGGAATCGTCCAGCATCAGCGCCTCGTCGCCGGTCTTGCTCATTTTCTTTGCGGGATCAGTCAGGCTCATTATCCGAAGCGGCGCGCGCATGAAGGTTTTGGGCTCGGGAAAAGTTTTGCCAAAGCGGTTGTTGAATTTGCGGGCGATGACTCGCGTCAGCTCCACGTGCTGGACCTGATCCTCGCCGACCGGCACAGCCGTCGGCTTGTACATAAGGATGTCCGCGGCCATAAGACACGGATAAGTCAGCAGCCCGGCATTGATGTTTTCCTTGTGCTGGCTGGTCTTGTCCTTAAATTGAGTCATTCGCTGCAGTTCGCCAAGCGGAGTCAGGCAATTGAAGATCCAAGCCAGTTCTGAGTGCTCCATTACCCGGCT
>JBLMZH010000021.1:0-9428 GCA_050258715.1 Acidobacteriaceae bacterium | reverse complement strand
GGGGTCAAAATAAAAAAGCTTGTCACGCATCTTACCGAAGACGGGTATTTCCGGGAAATATTGCGGGATGAGGATAATTTGCTTGATAAGTTCGGGCAGACTTCTCATTCAGTGACTTTGCCCGGCTCAATCAAAGCTTTTCATTACCACAATCTGCAGGACGATCTTTGGTATTTCATTTCCGGCCAGGCCCGGGTCGTGCTTGCGGACATGCGCAAGGACAGCCCGACCAAGGATACGGTTCAGGTTGTGATCATGGGGGAAGATGATCCGAAGCTCGTGTTGATCCCCAAAGGCGTCGCTCACGGCTTTCAAGTCTTGGGCAACAAGCCTGCGGTCTTGGTCTACCATACGACCCAGCACTACAATCCGAATGACGAAATAAGAATTCCTTATGACAGCCAGGACATCGGATTTGATTGGACGATTAAGAACGAATAGAAATATTGTGAAGAAAATTTTGGTACTTGGGGCCAGGGGCAACCTCGGCCAGGAAATTGTCAGGGTTTACCGCGACGCCGAGGTCGTTGCTTTTGATATTCAGGACTTGGATATCACTGACGAGGCCAAAGTGCTCGAAACGATCAATAAGCTTCAGCCGGACGTGGTCTTCAACTGTGCTGCGTATACGAATGTGGACGCTGCAGAAGACAATGTCGAGCTGGCGCAGCTTATCAACGGCAAGGCTGTCGGATTTGTAGCTAAAGCCTGCGAGCAGGCGAAAGCCATACTCGTCCACTACTCGACCGGGCAAATCTTTGACGGAACCAATTCGCAGGGCAATAATGAGGGTGATGCGCCTGACCCGATCAATGCCTATGGTGCTTCGAAACTTCAAGGCGAGCGCGAAATCGCGCAAAATACCAGCCGATTTTACATTTTTCGGACTTGCTGGCTTTACGGCAAACCCACGAACGGCAAGAAAAGTTTTACGGATATCATGATCGAACTGGCAAAGAAAGGCCAGCCCATAAACGCAGTGACGGACGAAATCGGCAGCCCGACCTATGTGGTGGATTTGGCCCAGGCCAGCCGGGCAATTGTCGAAGAGCAAAAACCCTTCGGCATTTATCACCTCACCAATTCCGGGCAGGCCAGCAGGTTAGATTGGGCCAAGGCCGTGTTCGAGACTTTAAAACTTGATGTGGTTCTAACTCCAGTGGACTCCTCGTTTTTCGTAAGAAAAGCCAAGCGCCCGAAGTTCGAACTTTTAAGCAATAATAAATACCTTAAGCTGCGCCCGTGGGATGAGGCCTTGGCGGAGTATCTGAAAGGGGAGAAAAGGGAGCAAGGGGAGTAAAGGGCGTAAAGGGATTTGATTAATTTTCAATTTTAAGTTTTCAATCTTCAATTTGTATGAAAGGCATTATACTCGCAGGCGGTTCTGGCACGAGACTGCATCCGTTGACCAAGGTCACAAGCAAACAGCTGCTGGCTGTTTACGACCGACCGATGATCTTTTATCCGCTTGAGACCTTGCTTAAAGCGGGGATCAAAGACATTCTGTTCATCGTGGCTCCCGAGCGCGCGGGCGATTTTTTGCGACTGCTCGGTTCCGGCAAGGAATTCGGCGCCAAGTTCACTTACGAGATCCAGGATAAGCCGGAAGGACTGGCTCAGGCTTTTATCATCGGCCAGAATTTTATTGATGAGGACAATGTCTGCATGATCTTAGGCGACAATATTTTTGAAGATGATTTTTCCGAGACCATCAGGAATTTCAAGAGCGGCGGGCACGTGTTTGCAAAAGAAGTTCCTGACCCGCACCGTTTTGGCGTGGTAAAGTTTGATGAAAGCATGAATGCCACGGAGATTAAGGAAAAACCCAAGATTTATTTGTCCAACTATGCCATCACGGGATTGTATCTTTACGACAACCGGGTGATTCAGGCGGCAAAAAGCCTGAAGCCGTCCGAGCGCGGGGAACTCGAGATCACAGATCTTCATAATTGGTATCTGTCGCGGAAAGAGTTAAAAGTTGATATTATAAACGGGCAATGGATTGACGCCGGAACATTCGAGTCGCTTTTCCAGGCGGCGGAGCTCAGGCGCCGAAAGTTGGGAGAAACAAAAAAGGATTAAATAATGAAGCCGATCATAAGCGAGTTTAAACAAAAGGTGCTGTCCTCAGCGGTCAGCGTTTTGCTGACTTTTGCCGGGTTTGAAGCCTTAAGCTATCTTATCGGCCGGACCTATCAACTTGAGATTTTTGCCGGATTGGCCCTGAACATTTATATCTTGCATTTAATCTGGCTCATTTTCTTGTTCGATCTTCACCTGAGGAAAAGAGCGATCCTTTTGGAACTTGCCGAACACAAAGGCTTCGTTTTGTTCCAGAAAGCTTTGGCGCTTCGCGTGGCGCACCTGTTTCAATGGACTTATTTCCGGCACTATTTGAATTTTCTGATTCTGCCGAGCATTGTCTTCTGGTCCGTGGTGACGCTGATTTGCTTAAATCCGTTCAATAACGGAGTCAAGCAGGCGGTCATTGTTTTTGCCTCGCTTTGCATGTCAGTGGCATATTGGCACTTTAAGGAATCGTTCAACCGCCGATTCGAGGTTCATCATCTCGGAATCAAGATTTTAAATCTGGTAAAAATCCTGGCCGCCTTTCTGTTTTTTGCCGCGGTTTTGGGCTTCACTTTTTATTTCGGATACGGGCCGTGGTTTTTGGGAGTCAGCGTTTTTGCCGGATCGTTCATCTTAGTCTACCAGGCGCTTTTTCAGCACAAGCTTTTTAACTGGTCATTGTTTTGGCCGGTTTCGGTTTTGTCTTTGATCGTCGGCCTTACTTCTTTCGCGGTCTTTTCCGTTTGGAGCAGCAATTACCTGACCGGGGCCGTCATTATCCTGGCGGTTTACAATACTTGTTGGGGGATTTTGCACCACTACTTAGATAAGGACTTGACCCAAAAACTGGTTTACGAATACGTTTTGCTTATGATTCTGGCCGTATCGGTTATGATCGCTTCCCATGATTTCGTCACACGGATCGAATAAAAAAACGCTAATAAAAAACCGCCTTATTCAGGCGGTTTTAAGTTTCTAATTTTTTGATCTAGAAATACAGCACTGAAACCAAGTTCACTATGCCGACGATCAGGAATATCAAGGCCTGCGGACTGGAAAGCGGGCCTTTTCGTTTTATTCCTTGCCTGAAAATAATGATTGAATCAATGATCGCGAAGATGAGGAAGCATCCGGCGAAGACAGCAAAAATAATCTTCAGCGTATTTGAAAGGTCTGATTCGGATTGAAGCGGAGTGTGGCTGAAAGCCGTGACGCCGGTGATCATTTTGTTGACGTCAAAATCTTTGGTTTCGGCTTTGCCGTCCGGGGCATAAGCGATGATCGACAGTGAGCCGTTCAGCCGGCTCTGGTTTTTTGGCAGGATCAGTTCGCCTGAATAAAGATTATCCCCGGTTTTGGTAAGCTGAATCGTCTGGTCGTCGTATTTGCCCGCGACGTTGTTGATCGTTCCGGTGATCGTCGCCTCAAAGCGAAGCACTGTCCGGTCGGCGGCCGCCTGCAATACCACCCGCAGGTCATTCCCAATGGAGATTGGGGCCAGAGACTTAGGTTCCTGAGCGGTTTCTGTTGGGGCGGGTTGTTCGGGAGCGGATGGCTGGGAATTAGCCGAAGCAATTGGCTGGGTAACAGGCGAGGTTTTGGGAGGAGTCGTTTTGGCCGGAGGGGCTGGAGCAGTGGGAGTAGTGGGAGTCGTTGCCTTTGGTTTTTCCAAAGTCCCGAAAAGGTTCGTGGCCAAAATGCTGTAGCGGGTCGGCGCTTCAAACAGACCGTAAATCGCCGCCGCCCCCTGATCTTGGTAAGCGTTGTTTAAAATGTTGTTGCGGTGCGCCGGGCTGTTCATCCAAGCCTTGACCATGCTGTCAGCGTCGGTAAAGTCCATGGCCAGATTTTCGCCGAGTGTTAAAAACGGAGTATAGCCCTGGGCTTGAATAACTCCCCAGACGTAATTGCCGTCAGGATTAACATGCGCGAAATAACTTCGCTTAAGCATATCTTCGGACTTGATTGTTGCCGCGGCATTAAGCTTGCTGTTTACGACCAGGGCCGGCAGAAATCTGTTTGTCCGTTCCAGATTGACCTTGCTCATGATCTCGTTGGCATCAATGGCCGGAGCGGCCACGGTAAACGAGACGGGGAGGAACATTCTTAAGCCCCAGATGGCCAGGCAATAAACAGCCACGGCCTGCGAGCTCATGATCCATGGGCGGTAGCCGTTCTGTTCAGACGCGATTAAATAGTGTTTTAGTTTCATTATTGATGATTCGTACAATATAAAGTGTAAAACACATCTGCTTTCTTTGCAAAACATCATTTGCCAAGCCATTTTTTAAGCCAAATAATGCATGGGCTAGCGCTTAAGCCTTGACAGAATGCTCAGGTTATGCTAAAGTGATGGGTCAAAACAAGACTTATGTCCCACAATTATTCGTCAGAAATTTACCGGCTGTTAAAGCTCAACAAGGATCTGGAAAATCCGGGGAATAATGCCCGGCAGCCAAATGACAACCTTCCGCAATCCACGGATTTTTTTGATTTGCCGACAAAGGATTTGCCTGATTTTAAAGATTCGCCCGCACCCGAAAACATTTCACCTCAAAATGCCGACCCGTACGAAGCAGAGATTACTCTGGCTGACCGACTGGTAATGGGGATTATTGGCGAAGCGCAGCCGGGCGGCAATGCCGAGAAGTTCGTTTCTGCAAATCCTTCCGCTCACATTCCCGCAATCGAGTCGTTTGAGATTCCAGGCGCTCATGTAAGCCAGGGCTTGGAAGACGACAGTGAATTTGTCAGCCGCGAAGTCGAGGTGTCCGAGGACCAGATGCTTTTGTTCGAAGTGCTCAAGCACAAAGAAAAAAAACCGCAGAAGAGCGGGTCGTGGCTTAAAAAAGTCCGCGGGTTGTTTGTTTACCCCGTGATATTCGTAGTTGCGTTCGCTTTTTTCTATGTGCTTTTGAATTTTTCTTCTTTGGTCAAGCAGGTTAGCGCCAGGTTCGTCAAGCCGCAGGATGAGCAGATTTTAAAACAGGACCTTAAGCCTTATTACACCTGGATGGAAGGCTACTTTTTTGCGGTTCAAAACCGCGATTTGCTCGGCCCCAACAACGACATTGATAAGGACGGTCTGACCAACGCCGATGAGTATGTCATGCGGACCAATCCTCTGATTGCCGATTCGGACAACGACGGCATTTCGGACGGGCTTGAGATCATCAACGGAGCCAATCCCTGGGGAGTCGGAGCAATGACCGAGCAGCAGAAGAAACTTTCGGAACAGCTCGACATGATCAAGATCAATAACCGCATCAGCTACAATGCCGCGGCTATTGTCGAACAAAGCCAAAAGCCGGCTGCCAAGGTCGATTATGACCTCAACCGCCAGGGGACGATTTCGATTCCGAAACTTTCCCTACAGGCTCCGATCACCTGGAGCAAGGACCCTTCTGATTTTGACACGGACCTCACAAAGGGCGTGGTCCATTATCCGGGCACGGCTTTGCCGGGCGAGATTGGGACCATGTACATCAGCGGGCATTCATCGGATTATCTTTGGAAGCATCATGATTTCAAACGCATCTTCGCCGGACTGAACGGTTTGTCGGCAGGCGACGATATTTTTGTTGACATCTACGGCATGGACGGAAAAACCTATACCTTCCGCTATCGCGTGACCGAGAAGAATATTTTCAAGCCGGACGACCAGGCTCAGTTCATTGACGGCCCGACAGCTAAACTTAATCTGTCCACGTGCTGGCCGATCGGTACGCAAAGGGACAGGTTCGTGGTCAGTTCCGAACTGGTTCCGCTTTAAATCCGCCTTTCGGTTTTGATTCGGCCGAAAAAACCTTGTCCCCACTTTGCTTAAGAATGACTAAAAAACCTGGGAAATCGCCAATATTTTTTGCAGTTTTGCTTAACTTGAGCAATTGCCGATAATAGCCTATTCTTTAGCTAATCTGCTTCCCGTCTCCTCTTGACAATTCGGCTAAAATCCGTTATGCTTATCCATTCCTAAACACCAGCAAACAGTTGCGCCTGTAAGAGTTGCAACATACACAATCCGCAGGAGGAGCTAATGCGTAATACGTTCTCGTTCGCCGTGGCCATCCTTGTCCTTGTGTCTTTCGGTTTCGCCGGACAGGTGAGGGCACAGACAGCGAGGCCTGCTCCGCCTGCTTACACGGCAGTCGCTGCAGCCTCGGACGTCGAGGAGCCGCAGGCTCCGCCGAAGGTCGTGAATCGTTTCGGTTACACCCGTTTCGGCCGCGCCCCGGTCATCACCAACGCGGAACTGCGAAAGCTGTTCCCGGGCAAGGTCGCGCTCGAAGGCGAAGATGTTCTGGCCATGCTCGACGGATCGAAGGGTTCTGAGTTCCGCCGCCGCATGGAAGAGTCGATCTCGCTGGCCGTGTTTGGCCGCAAGAATCCCGACCCCGACTTCATCGAAGGGGTCAGGCAGGTTCTGGCAAACGGCGGCTTCGAGACCAAGGAGTACAAGGGGATCAACTGCAAGCTGACCAACGGCCGGTTCTCCGGCGATTGCGATGCGCAGCTTTCCCTGCCACTGTCCTACGCGAACACCGTGACGGACTTCGCGCCCACCCCCGTGGGATTCGACATCATCGGGATCCTTACCGATCCCATCGTCCCCAAGTCCGGCCAGTTCGCGAATCAAGGCGTGCGCACGATGTTCATCGTCGCATTCCGCACCATTGAAGAGGACAGGGCGACCAAGGGACTTGTCGAGAAGCGCAGCCAGCCGTGCCTGAATGTTTCAGGCGAACTGGTTCCGCCTCCGCAACCCCCGCCGCCTCCTCCGCCGCCGATGAAACCCGTTCCGCCTCCGCCGCCACCTCCCAGAGCTCCGCTCGTCGGCGTTCCCATGGGCATTCCCGCCCCGCCGCCTCCGCCGCCGACCGTTGACGTGCTCCTGACCAAGGTCTACGTCAAAGGCAGCCCGGTCGACCCCCCGAAGAATTTCCAAGACGCGAAGTTCGAAGGGACTCTGCCGGGAGGCAAAACGTACGCTGCCGAGCTGATCGGCAGGAACCCCCTGAAGTGGACGGATGAAAATGGCCGTTCGAACGAGGGGACTTCGGTCCGGTACGTTTTCCGGAAGGTTCCGGTCGATCCCAACAGCATGGTGACCCTTGATGTTCGCGAGGTTGCCGTGCCTGACGGGTGGACCGACCAGAGCAAGCACCTCCAGTTCGTCATCACCAAGCAGATGCTTGACCAGATGGCGAAGGACGGTCAGATCGATGCGGTTGGCGTCGAGTACGTCAACGTCAGGAAGCCGTGCCGCTTCCTGAAGCTCCCGTGCTGGGCCTGGCCGATCATCGGAGCAGGCGTAACCACGCCGTTCCTCATCCCCAGGCACAACGAGCCGCCGGTCACGCCCGTTCCGGTCAAATCCGGAGGCCCTGGACCGTCGCCGGTCACGTATTACTAGTCGTTTTCGAAGGGCAGGAGGCCTGTTCCTCCTGCCCGCCCCCTTTCTTGCTGCAAGTGGTGGGCAAATGACAGATCGTTTGCCAATTATTTCCAGCAATTAATTTATCAACAATGCAAATCATCCGCGCTTTCTCAAAGTCGGGTTTGGCCGTTACTGCGGCATTAGCTTTGGTATTGGCCACGGGAGTTTCTTATATCGCCTTAACCCACGCCGAGGCCGGTTTTAATGTGCTCGTTTCAGTGTACGAAGGCGACCCCATGAACAACATTACGGTCAGCGGCGCAACTGTGACCCTGGTTGCCGACGACGCAAGCAATCCGAGCAACGGCACGATCGGAACCACAAGCGGCACTGGCGAAGTCCTGTTCGCGAATGTCAGCGGCGGGTCGTTTACCGTCCAGGTCAGGCATCCCAACTATTACAACGAGGATTACCGCCTTGTCGTCAGTTCCAACACCCAGCTTTTTGCCAGCTTGATGAAAAAGAATACTGATCCCGGCGATCCGATCCCGGGCGGCGAATGCACTCCGACGCCTCCTCGCGGATCACCGCTTTTGAACATTTGGCCGATCTCTCAGACTGGCGGCAACTGCACTGATTATCCTTTGGTCTCCGCAAAAAATACGACTCAGGGTACGGCTTATTCCCAGTCCGTTTCCGCAGCCGACAACGACGTTTTGCACGTCAGGCTTTATGTCCACAACGGCACTTTGGATTATCCGGACAATGAGGCCATCAATGTCATGGTCAAGGCTGCCTTGCCTGCCGCTTCCGGAAGCATTACTGCGGAAGCCTGGGCCGACAATGCCCAGCGCATCACCAGCTCCGAAAAGGGCGGCAACGTCCAGGTCAGTTTGAATAATTCCAGTTCAACCCTTGAATTCGTTCCGGGGTCTGTTCAAGTTTTCAGCCGCGGGCCGGTCTTAATCGGCGGCGGCAGCGACAGTGTGGTTTCAAGCGGACTTGGCTTGGGCAACATGCGCGGCTGTTTCGATTATCTCAGGTTCGTCACTTTTGATGCCAAAGTCGTTCCTCATTCTATACCTCCTACAACTTCCTCTATCAGCATCACTAAAGCGGTCCGGAATGTAACCCGCGGCCAGACAGTGTTCGTCCACCAGGTTGACGCCTTTCCTCAGGACCAGGTCGAATTTTCGATCAATGTCGCTGTCACGGGAACGGTGAATAACATCGTCGTCTCCGACCAGCTGCCTCAGCTCCTGACTCAGGTGCCGGGCAATCTTCGGGTAGGCAACAGCAATTCCACGGATCCGATTACCGCGATCAATCTCGGGACCAGAACTGATACTACGGTTCCGATCACTTTTCTGGCCAATGTTGCCAACACTTCGCAATTCTTAAATCAGGTGACGACATTGACCAACCACGTTTCCGTTTCCAGCTCAGCCGGCTCCAAGTCGGCGGATGCAGTCGTGGTCGTTACGGTTCCAGTAAACGGCAATTTGACCATGACCAAGCAGGTCAGAAACGTCACCGCGGCCGGCAGTTTTTCATCTTCAACCTCAGCCAACCCCGGCGATACCGTTGAATACCGGGTGGTGCTTAGCGTCAACAACGTCGTCAACAATATCAATTTTTCGGACCAGCTTCCGGACAGGATCGGCTTCGTCGCCAATTCCTTGAAGATTGACGGCGTGGCCAATGCCGCAAATCCTTCCTCGGTTTTAATCGGCAACCGGAACACGGGCAACGTTGAGATCATTTATCGCGGCATCGTCGCTCAAAGCTCGAGTTTCCCCGCATCCGGCACCACCAACCTTGTGAATACCGCCACGGCCACTTCCAGCGCCGGCACGGCCAGCGCTCAGGCAACCGTCGTGGTCACGATTACTCCTCCGGCCGGTTCGCTTTCAATTACAAAGCAGGTCAAAAATGTCACCGCTTCCAACAGTTTTTCGTCTTCGACCTCGGCCAACCCGGG
>JBLMZH010000020.1:0-10365 GCA_050258715.1 Acidobacteriaceae bacterium | reverse complement strand
TTGCGCAAAAGAACTCTTTAAATTTCCCTTATTTAGAAATGCCACACCGGCCGGAAAAAGTATCTTCTGCCATTCACAAGGAACTGGCCGAACAGATCCTGACTTTGGAATTGCCGGCCATGGTCACGATCAGCAGGGTTGAAGTGCCGGCCGACCTTAAGCACGCCAAGGTTTGGATCACGGTTTTGCCTGCCGGGAAAGAAAGCGAGAAAGCTGTCCTAAAAAGTTTGGAAGAAAATATTTACGAACTGCAGGGCAAATTGAACCATACGCTCAAAATGTTCAAAGCTCCGCGGATAAGTTTTGTCATCGACCATTCCGAAGAGTACGCCTCCAAGATCAACACCATATTAAAGAAGATCGAGACCGAAGAACAAGATGAAGAAACCTGACCAGCACAATCCGGAGTTTAAAAACGCCTGGCACCTGATCGGCAAATCCAGGTCCGTGTTCATGACCACTCATGAAGGGACGGATGGGGACGATCTCGGCAGCCTGCTTGCCTTAAGGCAGGTTCTTTTGAAAATGGGGAAAAAGGTTGCGGTCGCCGCCAAAAAAGGCGTGCCGCAAAGCATCAAATTTTTGCCCGGCACGAATCATGTCGGATCCGATTTCGCTGCCGGTGATTACGATTTGGTCGTGACTTTCGGCTGCACCAAACTGGAACGCACCAACATGCCTGAGCTCGGCGAACTTCAAGTGCCGATCCTGAATTTCGATCATCATCCGGACAATTCTTTTTTTGGAACGGTCAATGTCGTCGATCCGAATACCGCCGCCGTGGCCGAACTCATTTATTATTTTTTGCGCTCGCATAAGGTTGAGATAGACAAGAACATCGGCATCTGCCTTTTGACCGGCATCTTCACCGACACTGGCGGGTTCAAGCACGCCAACACTTCGGCCGAAGTGCTGGAGGTCGCGTCCGAACTTTTGAAAAAAGGGGCGAGGATTGACCGGATCGCGGCTTTCACTTACGGCCAAAAGCGGCCGCAGACCTTGAAGGCCTGGTCGCGCGGGCTTGAGAATACCCGTTTTGATCCGAAGCGGCAGCTCGTTTATTCGGTCATGACCGAAGAAGATCTCAAGGAACTGGGCGCGACCGAAGAGGACCTTCAGGGATTTGTCGAGATGCTCAATCATATTCCGCAGGCGAAGTTCGCCCTGCTTTTGCGCCAGGACGGTGATACGGTCAAGGGCAGCATGCGGTCCGAACTTCATAAAGGGACGGATGTCTCCGAGATCGCGCATTTGTTCGGGGGCGGCGGACACAAACTGGCCGCGGGTTTTACGGTCAGCGGGAAACTCGTGAAGGAAGGCAAGAACTGGATGATCAAAGCCGACTAAAAGGTGTTTGGCAGGGGACAAACCGAATAGTTTAAGGAACAGAGCGGGTTGCCGCTCTTTTTGTTGACCTGCTCTTTATTAAAAGAGCGATTTATGGTAAAATGAATGAAGAAAAGATAATTTTTCGACAATCCAAATCGGCCAATTGGCCTCGCCAAATGGCTTGGGAAACAAATGGGAAAAAGACACAAAGACGGGAATTTTGACCAGTCCGGCAGACGACCTCAGCTAAATCTAAAGAAAGAAACCAGGATCGGAGTAGCTGTGGTTGTTTTTTTCTTGCTGGCAATTATTTTTACTTTAAGTCTGGTCGGTTCGGCCGGGCCTTTTGGTCAGGTCGCCAACCAAGTGATGAAGCTGGCCTTTGGCTGGATCGCTTACGGGGTTCCGCTGATGTTCATTATGGTCGCTTTGGCCTTGATGAAACAGCGGAAAGAGGACGAACATCACGCGGTCTCCACTCACGCTTATGTCGGCGCCATTTTTTTGACCCTGGCTTTGACCGGCTTCATGCACATGCTCACGATCAAATCAGCCGACCCGGCGAGCGCCTTTACGATCGCCAAGCTCGGGCAGGGCGGAGGCTATCTTGGCGTTCTGACCAGTTTTCCTTTGGTCAAGGTTATGGGCTTTGCCGCATCGTTGATCGTGCTCATTGCCGGCATTATTGTGTCGCTGCTTGTGACCTTCAACGTTTCGCTGTTCGAAATGTTCAGACGCGATCCGGATGAAGTTAAGGAATCAAAACAGGCCGCGCTTAAGATCAACAGCAATGGCGCGCCCGGGTTTATGAAAGAGCCGGTCTCCGATTTCAACCGCAAGGCCGAACGCTTCGTGGTCAACCATCCGGCCGACACGCAGGTTAAGGCAGAGCCGCTCAAGCCGAACTTCACTTCCGAGGACAAGAACTGGAAATTCCCGTCCCTTGATATGCTGGAGGAATCCAAGACCAAGGTTGATTCGGGCAACATCGAGGCCAATGTTTCGATCATCAAACGGACCCTGGCCGATTTCGGCATCGATGTCGAGATGGGCGAAGTCAATGTCGGGCCGACCGTGACCCAGTATACTTTCAGGCCTTCGGTCGGCGTAAAACTTTCGCAAATTGCAGCACTGCAAAACGATTTGGCTTTGGCGCTGGCCGCAAGCCCGGTCAGAATGGAACTGCCAATTCCGGGTAAGGCTTTAGTCGGGATTGAAGTCCCGAACAAGTCAACGGCCTTGGTGCGCATCAAAGAAATTTTGGGCAGCGCCGAATTTTTGAACAACCCTTCGAAGCTTGCGTTCGCGCTCGGCCGCGATGTGGCGGGACATCCCATGGTCGCGGATCTGGCCAAGATGCCGCACTTGCTGGTGGCGGGCGCTACCGGCAGCGGGAAATCGGTCTGCATAAACAGCCTGCTGGTCAGCTTCCTGTTCCGTTCGACTCCCAACGAAGTGAAGTTCATTGTCATCGACCCGAAGCGCGTGGAGCTTTCGCTTTACAACGGCATGCCGCACTTGCTGACGCCTGTGGTCACCGACCACCAGCAGGCGGTCAACGCGCTTAAGTGGGCGGTGGGTGAAATGGATTCGCGTTACAAAAAATTATCCGAAGTGCATAAGCGCAACATTTCCGAGTACAACGCCTCGGTCCTGGTGCGCCTTCCTTATATTGTCATCATCATCGACGAGTTGGCCGACCTGATGGCCGTGGCGCAAAAAGACGTGGAAGCCGCGATCGTCCGTTTGGCGCAAATGGCGCGCGCGGTCGGCATCCATTTGGTCGTGGCCACGCAGCGGCCGTCGGTGGATGTCATCACCGGGCTCATCAAAGCCAACATCACCACCCGCGTGGCCTTTACTGTTGCAAGCCAAGTTGATTCGCGCACGATTCTAGACAACTCAGGTGCTGAAAAATTGCTGGGATCCGGCGACATGCTTTACATCACGGCTGAACTGACCAAACCCAAGCGCGTGCAGGGCGCGTTCGTCGTCGAAAAAGAGATCAAGAAGGTCACGGATTTCCTGCGCGACCAGGCGGGCAGCGTTATTTACAATCACGAGATCGTCGAGAAGCAGCGGGGCAGTGGCGGGCCGGGAGCGTACGGTGGCGGCGGAGACGATTATGATGATGAACTGGTGGAAGAGGCGATCAATGTCGTCTCGTCCACCCGCAAAGCCTCGACCACTTATTTGCAGCGAAGGCTTCGGATCGGATACGCGCGGGCTGCGAGATTGATGGACATTTTGGAAGAGAAGGGTGTTGTCGGACCTGGTGAAGGTGCTAAGCCGCGCGAAGTATATGCATCAAGCGCAGACCGTTCGCCAAATTTGAATGATGAGTTCGATGAAGCTAAGGAGTACGAAGAAGATACTTATGGCTAATCCGCTTTTCAAGACCCGGTCAGTAAAGATCGAAACTTTGGCCGGATACCTAAGGCAGATCAGGGAACAGCTTAATTTGGACGTAAAGACCGTGAGCATGCTGACCCAGATCAAGCCGCAATATTTGGAAGCCTTAGAAGCCGGCAATTGGGAAAATTTGCCGGCTGACGTTTATATCCGGGGGTTTCTGAAAAGTTTGGCCCAGGTTTATCGAGTCAAGGAACAGGTCCTTCTGGACCAGTACGATAAGGAGCACGGGTTTGCGCAGGTTAAAAAACCACAAGCAAAGAACCGCGGCTGGTCGATCACGTTTACTCCCAAAACCATCATCATTGCCCTGACCGTTATCGTTACCCTGGCCGTGGTCGGATATGTCGTCACTCAGGTCAGCTCGGTTTTGACTCCGCCGGCCTTGGATGTTTCCGAACCGGCCGCTGATCAGGCGATCGTTGGCAACAGCTTGATCGTTGCCGGAAGAGCCGAGGTCGGAGCCGACGTGTTCGTCAATGACCAGGCGGTGATGACGGACAAGAACGGCGAGTTCAATGAAAATTTGGTGCTAAGCCAAGGCCTAAATGTGATCGAGATCGTGGCGCGCAATAAATTTAAGAAAGAAAGCCGGGTGACGAGGAAGATCAGCGCGGACATTCCGGAACAAACGCCGGCTGAAGAGAATTCGCCGGTCAATCTTGTTCTGGAAGTCGGACCGAACAGCGCTTGGATCTATTTGGTTGCGGACGGAGCGGTCGTGCAGAACGGCACCATGCTTGCCGGTTCCAGTAAAACGGTTTCAGCCAAACAGGATATTATTTTGACTACGGCCAATGCCGGGTCGACCAAAGTAAATTACAATGGAAAAGATCTGGGAACGCTCGGCCGCGAGAATGAAGTTCTGCGTAACGTCGAGTTCAGCGCCCAGAAAAATTAAATCGATCAACAAAAAAAACGGACCGCGCGGTCCGTTTTAATTTTGCTTCATTTTTTATTAATCAGGTTGACGATGAGTTTGGCCATGACGTCCTTTTGCGCGGGCTTGCTTTCCGCGACCAGCAAGGCTAAGGCGGCCAATGCCTGTTCGTTGAATTTGCGTTCGCCGCGGCGGTTGTAAAGAATGTGGTTTTCAATCATGAACAGTAACAGCAGCAGACAGCCGATGCGCTTGTTGCCGTCCACGAACGGATGATCTTTGACGATGAAGTAAAAAAGGTGGGCGGCTTTTTCTTCGACGCTTGCGTAAGCATCCTTGCTCGCGATAGTTTGTTTGATGCTGGCCAAAATCGCGGAAAGTTTGTTCGAGACTTCGCGGCCGAAAAGATCCGAAGCCTGTCCGCTTTGGATCAAGCGTTCCTTGAATCTTAAGATTGCATCCTTGGCCTTGTCGTATTCAAGATAAGTCGCCTGCTTTTTGGAAACCTTATCCAGTTCAAGATTGCCCGCGTCGTAGTCGTTTAAGATCGACCAGGTATTGAGATAGTCGGTGATGATGTTCAAAAGGTCCTTCTCGTAGCCTTCGGTCCGCCGGCTTTCCAGAGCCTGCCGGAAGATGCGTTCCGCCTCGGAAAGTTCCCTGATCTTGCCTTCGTATTGTTTGAGGCGCTGTTCGTGGATGACAAAACCTTTAAGCAGCAGTTCTCTCAGTTTTTGCGTGGCCCAGACCCGAAATTGCGTGGCCCGGCTGGAATTGACGCGATAACCCACGGAAATGATGGCGTCGAGATTGTAGTATTTTACCTTGTAAATTTTGTTGTCCGAGGCAGTATGTTCCAAAATGGAACTAACTGATTTTTCCCCCAATTCCCCGGATTTGAAGATGTTTTTCAGGTGCTTGGTGATGGCCGCGCGCTGGGTTCCGAAAAGACCCGCAATCTGAGCCTGGGTGAGCCAGACTGTTTCGTCGGAAATTTTGACCTTCAGTTCCGGACCGTCCTTGTCTTTGTAAATGATTATTTCGCCCCGGGTTTTTTCTTCCATGAATTTTTGATTTAACTAGCTTAACTGTAGAAGAAGGATGGGGGATTATCAAGCGAGAGATATCAACAGCCGGGGCCTTTGACACAATTCTCAGAGCTTCTATATAATGACCCCTTGCTGGAATTTATCTTCAAGTTCCCGTATACTAAAAAGGAATTAATTATCAGTGAAACATAAACAGCGGCTTAAAAAGTTTATCGTTTCCGGAAAGCAAAACTTTATGAACAAGACTCCGCAGAAGCCCTCCGGTGGCGACCAGCTCGAACAAACCCTGTCGTCGATCCGGGAAAAATTCGGTGAAGGCTCGATCATGACTCTTAAGGCGGCGACCTCAATGAACGTTGAAACAATTCCTACAGGATGTCTGTCGCTGGACTTGGCCTTGGGTGTGGGAGGAGTGCCGAAGGGCAGGGTCGTGGAAATTTTCGGACCCGAAGCGTCGGGCAAGACTACGCTTGCGATGCACATCGTGGCCGAGGTTCAGAAGCGCGGCGGCGTGGCGGCGTTCGTTGATGCCGAGCACGCGCTCGATCCGGACCGCGCCAAGACCATCGGCGTTAAGGTCGACAAACTTTTGATCAGCCAGCCGGACAATGGCGAGCAGGCACTTGATATCGTGGAAGCGCTCGTCAGATCGAACTCGGTGGACATCATCGTTGTTGATTCGGTTGCGGCTCTAACACCGCGCGCCGAGATCGACGGCGAGATGGGTGATTCACATATGGGGTTGCACGCGCGGCTCATGAGCCAGGCTCTAAGGAAGCTGACGGGAATAATTTCCAAATCGAGGTCCACTGTAATTTTCATCAACCAGATCAGAATGAAGATCGGCGTCATGTTCGGCAACCCGGAAACGACCACGGGCGGCCAGGCGCTGAAATTTTATTCTTCGGTCCGGATCGAAGTCCGCAAGATCGCTCAGATAAAATCCGGCGAGGCCATTGTCGGAAACAGGGTCAAGGCCAAGATCGTCAAGAATAAAGTTTCGGCTCCGTTCAAGACCACGGAATTCGACATCATGTTCTCGGAAGGCGGCATTTCTTATCCGGGCGACCTGCTCGATACGGGCCTTAAGTACAATGTCATTGCCAAATCCGGAAACAGCTACTCGTACGGTGAAACAAAACTCGGAGTGGGGCGCGAGACGGCCAAGAGTTTTCTCAAAGACAACCCGAAGCTCATGACCGAGATCGATAAAGCTATCAGAAATCAGGCCAAGCAAGCCGACCTCTCGATCAGCGCGGGCGAATAAAAATTTTTTACGGGCTCCGCCTCCTCCGTTCATGGGGAAGGCGGAGCTTTTGTTCCACGAATCTCGTTTTAAGGTCTGGCTTAAGCCTTCGGGAACAAATTTTTCCGGCAAGGTAAAAACTTTTTGTGGAAAACTTCATTTTAGCGAAAATATTGTGTTCTAATCATTGACAGCGCTCGGTTTTTCTGCTAGAATAGTGATAGAACGTTGACAACTTAATAAGTTTTTAGACCAAATGGGCTAGCGGGGAACGCCGAGAGCTTAAAAAACAGCCTTCCGCGTTCTTCACTATTCGTCATAGCTGTTCTAGTCCAGCTGCTTGAAAAACAAAAATAAAAAAAATCTTTTAAAATAAAAAATCAAAAATAAAAAGAACAAAAATTGTTTCAGGTCTAAAGACCACAAGGACAGTGATGAACCTACTTATAAATTGACTAGATATATAAGTAACATACGGTTCCCACAGATCAATGTTTACCTCTGCTCCAGGCTTAGGCGGCTCAACTTTTCAAAATATAAAAGTTTGGGCCTCCCAATCCTGAGAGCGGAGATAAGCTTGGTGGAAATCGTCCATCGGGCGGATCTCGCCACATAAATACCTGGGGCGGTAAGATCCGCTCGATATCCCATTTTTGGAAAATCGAGCCGGCAATGAAGCGGGCTTTTTTTGTTGCTTAAATTTTCCGGCTCGGCTACAATATCGTTAAGGAAGTAAACAAACTATGAATCAAGAACTGATCGAAGAAAACAAGAAGAAGCTTTTGGCCGAAGACTTGCGCCTCCGCAAGATCCTGGGTCACGAAGGCAAGTATGACGGCAAGCAGGAATTTCCCGGCGAGTACAAACCTACCTTCCCGGAACTCGGAAGCGAAGAAGGCGATAACGCATCCGAGGTTGAAGTGTACGAAACCAATTTGGCCGTGACGCAAGACTTGGAAGCGAGATTGACCAAAGTTATGTCCGCACTCGAAAGGATCAAGAACGGCACCTACGGCAAATGCAAAATGGGCGACGACATTGAAGAGGAAAGACTCAAGGCCGTGCCTGAGGCCGACACCTGCATGAAGCACTCGGACCAGTAACGATGAAGAAGATCGTTTTGGTTTTTGTCCTGCTTGATCAAATCACGAAAGTAATTTTTACTGCTCGTGATTTTTTTATTCCGATTGTCTCGAAAAATGTTTCGAACGGTTTGTTCTTTGAATCAGGAAAATCGTTCGGACCCTTCTCCATTTTACCCATGGAGAATCCCGGGCTATCGTTCGGGTTGTCATTTTCGTCAGTGGCAAGCTTGGCGATCGTAATCATAGTTTTGATCTGGTTGGGAATTTATTTTTACGTCCGCCGAAAAATTCTTTCGAAACTAGAGCTGCTGGCTTTCGGTTTTATTTTTGCCGGAGCGATATCGAATTTGATCGACCGGCTGATTTTGGGTTTTGTCCGCGATTGGATCAGCATCGGTCTGGGCTTCAGTTTTAATCTTGCGGATGCGGCGATTTTTGCAGGTCTTATTTTGCTGCTGTTTTCCCCGAGACAAACTGACAGTGGAAAGGTTAGCAGATGATACAAAAAATATTTTTTGTGCGCCACATTTTTGGTCCTTTGAACTGATGACGCGAATTTTGCCATTGTCTAAAATGATCTGGTTCAGGCAGTAATTTCGGAAGGGAGGTGTTTATGGCAAAAAATAACAAAGGAAATGGACGCGGATGGTTCGGCGATTCGGAAGGTCACAGAAAAGCGGGCCGTAAGGGTGGGCTCGCGCGCGGAAAGCGCAACAAATAGCCGGCCACCTTAATTCATATGTGCAACAAACAGCCGAATTTAGGCTGTTTGTTTCATTTTGTCCGGGCTATTGAACTATTGGAGCGAATAAGAGAATGTCTCTTTCCTTAAGATAGTGGCGAAATCAGGAGTTTTTTTGTATAATTGTCTGGATAGGTTAGGTTTTTTAATTTGCGCGTGTAGCTCAGCGGTAGAGCAAGTGTCTTATACACACTGGGTCCTAGGTTCGAATCCTAGCACGCGCACCAAAAGAACTCGGACATTCCAAAAAAATCTCTTATCTAATGCTTGTCGAGACTGATTTTTTTGGAATGTCCTCGTTAAGAAAAATATGAAAAGAGTCATAATCGTGCACGGGTGGGATGGGTATCCTGAAGAGGGATGGTTTCCGTGGCTTAAGTCCGAATTGGAAAGCCGGGGATTTGAGGTTTTGGTTCCTCAGATGCCGGAAGCGGACAAACCGCGGATTTTTAATTGGGTTCCGAAATTGGCCGAAGTTGTGGGGAAGCCGGACAATGAAACTTATTTGGTGGGCCACAGTATGGGCTGCCAGACCATTGCCCGATATCTTGAAACCCTTCCCGATAAAGAAAAGGTCGGCGGAGTGGTGTTCGTTGCCGGATACTTCAAACATCTTGAGAATCTTGAAGATGAAGAAGAGGTAAGGGAAATTGCCAAGCATTGGCTTGAAGCCCCGATAGATTTGTACAAGGTCAAAAACCATCTTCCGAAAAGCGTGGCAATTTTCTCCGACGACGATCCGTTCGTGCCCTTGGACAATCAGGACGATTTCAAAGACAAGCTCGGTTCGAAGATCGTTGTCGAGCACCAAATGAACCACTTCAGCGGATCAAGAGGAATAACGAAATTACCCGCGGCCTTGAGTGGAATAATGGAATTGGCCGGAAGTGAGAAGGAAAAAGTTTAAACAATATGAAACAGCAAGTGATCGTCATCCATGGCGGGGATACTTTTGATAATTATCAGGATTACCTTAAGTTCATTTCTGAGTGGGAGATAGATTTTGAAAGTTATCGAAAGAACAAACAGGGCTGGAAACAGAACCTCTCAAAGGACTTGGGTAAAAACTTTGAAGTAATCGCTCCCAAGATGCCGAACAAGTTCAATGCCAAGTACAAGGAGTGGAAGATTTGGTTCGATAAATTTGTTCCTTATTTTAAAAAAGACGTACTCCTGATCGGTCATTCTCTGGGCGGAATCTTTCTTGCCAAATATTTGTCAGAAAACAAGTTGCCCAAACAGGCTAAGGCTTTATTTTTGGTTGCTGCTCCTTTCGATGAAGATAACAAGAAAGCCGAGGATTCTCTGGCGGACTTCAGGTTACCCAAAAGCTTCAAAAAACTTTCTGAACAAGTTGATAAAATATTTATCTACCATAGCAAGGACGACCCGATCGTGCCGTTTATTGATTCCGGGAAATATTCAAAATTGTTGCCAAAGGCGTCCTTAAGGGTTTCCAAAGACAGGGGACACTTTATCCAGGAAAAATTTTCAGAACTGGTCAAGGACATAAAGAGCTTGTGAATGTGGATATCCGGGAGCAAATCCCGGATTTCTTTTGATTCTTTCGATATTGACAGCAGGTGAACGTTCGTATACCATATCTTCAGAAGGTAATGCGG